>NZ_RZPF01000039.1:0-16066 GCF_004022735.1 Mesorhizobium sp. M7A.F.Ca.AU.001.01.1.1 | reverse complement strand
GCCTTACATGTCGCCGTTCAAGGCGCCGTTCGCCGACGGCTTTGCGACCCGTATCGTTGCGGTGCAGCCGGAGAGCCGCGGCAGCGTCAAGCTGGCGTCGAGCGATCCGGTTGCCGCGCCCCTGATCCATCAGAATTTCCTGTCCTCGCAGCGCGACTGGCAGTCGCTTCGCGCCGGCTTTCGTGTTGCACGCAACCTTGCCAGCCAGCCGTCCATGGCTCCGTTCGTCGGCGCGGAGTTCTTCCCCGGCCCGAAATGCGAGAGCGACGAAGAGATCGACGAGCACATCCGCAAGACCTCGATCACCGTGCATCATCCGGCCGGCACGTGCCGCATGGGCGTCGATGCGGCATCGGTGGTCGATCCGGAATTGCGGGTGCGCGGCATTGCCGGGCTTCGTGTCGTGGACGCCTCGGTCATGCCCGACCTCGTTTGCGGCAACATCAATGCGGCGGTCATCATGATCGCCGAAAAGGCCGCGGATCTGATCCGCAGCCGCGCTCAACAGAGCGTGGCTGCCTGATAAGGCGGCCGGAATACAACCAAAGTCTTTTGGTTGAGACTGAAAAACTGCGTTGGTTGGACTGTCATGCGCGCCAGCATGGCCGTGACGAAGCGGTTTCACGCCCTGATTGTGAGCTGAATTCCGTGCATTTCTAGGCTGTTTCTGCCTATTTCTGGGCATTTGCCACTCAAAAATGCACCTCAACCAAAAACTTATAAGATTCGCAATTTGGGTATTGTCGAGCAAAACCAATGCGAATACGGTTGAGTTGGTTAGAAGTATTTTCTTCGTGACGAGAGGTGTCCGATATGTCCCTGGCGCAACCAGCTAACGATGTGCTCACCAACAAGAAGGCGGCACTCAAGGGCCTCTACGACGCCCTCTACGCAAAGAACATGTTTCCGTTCTGGGCGACGTCGGAAGGCGTCGACCATGACGAGATCAAGCAGTTGATGGCGACGTCGAAAGCCGTTCCCTTCGTGTGGTCCTATTCGGACATCGAGCCCCTGCTCCAGCGCGCCGCCGAACTGGTGACCATGGACGACAGCGAGCGCCGTTCGCTGATCCTCGTCAATCCCGGTCTTGCACCCAAGCGTGCATCGGTCAGCACCATGTACACCGCCTACCGCTTGAACGATCCCGACGAGATCATGCCGCCGCACAAGCACTCGCCGAGCGCCATCCGCTTCGGCCTGACGGGCAAGGGCAATTTCACCGGCGTCGAGGGCGAAGACGTGGTCTTCGGCCCGGGCGACATGGTGCTGACGCCCAACGACGCCTGGCACAATCATGGCACCGTTGGCGGCGAGCAGGCGGTCAACCTGTCGGTGCTCGACCTGCCGCTGGTCGAAACGCTGCATGCCGTCCATTTCGATCACAAATACACGGAGATGGTCGACGGCAAGGAAGTCGAGAAGAAGGTGCAGACCGCCCGCTACCCCAGCGACTACTCACAGCGCATCTATGGCGAAGGCGGCCTGATGCCGCGTTTCGTCGACCACAAGCGCGGCGGCGGCCTGTCGTCGCCGATGTATGTCTATCGCTGGGAGAAGATGGAAGCGGTTCTCGACGCCCACAAGGATTGGGATGGCGACCCCCATGAAGGCATCGTCATCGACTATGTCGATCCGACGACCGGCGGACCCGTCTTCCACACCATCAATTTCTACGTGCAGATGCTGCGCCCCGGCGAGAAGACCTTGCCGCAGCGCGAGACCGCCAGCCTGCTCTTGGCGCCGTTCCGCGGCAACGGCCATTCGATCATCGACGGCAAACGCTATGACTGGAACCAGTTCGACACCATCGCCATACCCGGCGGTTCCTGGGTCGAGCATGTCAACGGCTCGTCGAGCGAGCCGGTGATCTTCTTCGGCGCCACCGATGCGCCGACGCAGAAGGCGCTGCTCCTCTACAAGCGCTGGGGCCGCAACCAGGCCGGCGATCTGCTCCGTCTCGTCTAGTTCCGGTCCTCCGGCAGGCAATGTCCACGCCGCCATTGGCGGCGTGGACATCGAAATGGAATTTCAGCAGCAAGGGCGTATGCATTTGGTTTCGGCGTTCAACACAAAGCAGATCGGCCATGTCGACTGCCCAGGCGGCGGTCAGGTCTGGGTCGACGGCAACATCCTTTATATCGGCCACATGCGGCCGCCGAGCGGCACGACGCTGGTCGACATTTCCGACCCGCGCAATCCGCGCAAAATTACGACGATCGATGTCCCGCCCGGTTGGCACTCGCACAAGGTGCGCGCCAAGGACGGACTGATGATCATCAACCACGAGCGCTTTGGCGACGCCGGCCCGGCTGATTTCGGCGGCGGACTGGCGCTCTACGACACCACCAAGCCGGCACAGCCGAAGCTCATCTCGAAATGGATAACCGGCGGCAAGGGCGTCCACCGCTACGACTTCGACGGCCGTTACGCCTACATATCGCCGACCGCCGACGGTTATGTCGGCAACATCGTGATGATCCTCGACCTGATCGATCCCGCGAAGCCGGTCGAGGTCGGACGCTGGTGGATACCGGGCCAGTGGACCGGGGGCGGCGAAGAGTATCCTTGGCACGACTATGTCACGCCGCGCTGTCACCATCCGCTGCGAATGGGCGACAGGCTCTATGTCAGCTACTGGCATCATGGCTTGTTCATCCTCGACATTTCGGACATCACCAAGCCGAAGCTGGTCTCGCACGTCAATTCGAGCCCGAGCTTTCCGCATCCCACGCACACCTGCCTGCCGATTCCACAGCCGCTCAAAGGCCGCAACATCATGGTGGTGGCGGACGAGGATGTCGCCAAGCTTCGGCCATCGCCGCCGGCCTTCACCTGGATTTACGACATCACTGATGAGACCAACCCGTTGCCGATCTCGACCTTCCAGGTGCCAGGCCTCGACACGGACGGTTCACCGCAGCCTCAGATGACCGGCTGCCATCAGCCTTCCGAGCGGTTCAATGGAACCGTCATTCCGTTTGCGTGGTTCGCGCAGGGGCTGCGCCTCGTCGACATCGCCGATCCGTTCGCGCCAAAGGAAGTCGGTCATTTCATGCCCGACGCGCCGGAGGGCGCGGAGCGTTCCTCGTCCAACGACGTGACCATCGACGACCGCGGCATCGTCTACCTGATCGATCGCATCCGCGGCGTCGACATCATCGAAACCAGCGTTCTCTAGGGGGATATGTTGAGCGACAGCACGCGAAAATCCGCCAGCCACTACGCCATCGGCAACAAGAACCCGAACCTGCCGTTTCATCCGGCGGTGCGTGCCGGCGATTTCATCTTCGTCTCGGGCCAGGTGCCGAAAGACGAGAATAACAACATGATCAGCGGCACGATCGAAGAAGAGACGCTGGCGACGCTGAAGACCATCGCGCGCGTCATCGCGCATGAAGGCGCGACGCTGTCGGATGTCGTGCGGATCACCACCTATCTCGAGGATACGCGCGATTTCGGCCGCTACAACAAGGCGTTCCTCGAAGGGATCGGCGACGCCGTTCTGGCGCGCACGACCGTCGAGGCAAAAGCGGTCATCAACACCAAGATCGAAATGGACGCCATCGTCTACAAGCCGCTGCCGGCGAGCAAGTAGGCCCTGGACACTAGCGAGGAGAAGACATGTACAAGCTGTTAGGCCGCCAGACATCAGGCAACGTCCAGAAGGTGCTCTTCATGCTCGAAGAGTTGGGAGCGTCCTACAAGCGCGAGGATTATGGCCGCCAGTTCGAGAACACGCAGACGGCGGAATACAAGGCGCTCAACCCGACCTCCAAGGTGCCGACGCTGGTCGACGGCGACACCGTGATCTGGGAGTCCAACACCATCCTGCGCTATCTCGCGGCATTCGGCGGCGAACAGTTGAATGGCGCCACGCCGGCGGAAAAGACCGAGGTCGAGCGCTGGATGGACTTCCTGCTGGCGGCAGTCAATCCGGGCTACCTGGCGGCCTTCAAGGGCGCCAAGCTCACGCCCGAGGAACAGACCGCCGAATACAAGGAACAAGTGAAGGACCTTGTCGCGCAGCTCAAGATCGTCGACGGCCACCTGGCCGGCAAGGACTTCCTGGCGCTCGGCAAGCTGACCCTTGCCGACATTGCCTGCGCGCCGATCCTGAAGCGCTGCGTCGACTTCAAGATCGACCGGCCGTCAATGCCCAATCTGGAGCGCTGGGTGGCCGCGATCGCCGCTCGGCCGGCCTTCAAGGCGGCAACCACTGCTGCTCCCGCAAAGGCCGCATGATGATCAAGCGCGCCGCTCTCATCGGACTGGGAACGATGGGTCCAGGCATCGCCGCGCGGCTTTCGCGCGGCGGGCTCGATGTGACGGCGTATGACGTTTCGCCAGGGGCAATCGAGCGCGCCCGCGGCATGCTCGATCTTGCCGGCGGCGTGCTCGACCGTCTCGACATCGAGGCGCCCGGGACTGGTGCCGGCAAAGTGCGTTTCGTCGAGACGATCGCCGAGGCCGTCGATGGCGCCGAACTGGTGATCGAGAACGTGCCCGAGAATATCGACATCAAGGCGCAGACCTATCGTGACATCGATCCGCTGATCGGCCCGTCCGTCATCGTCGCGTCCGACACGTCGGGCATTCCGATCACCAAGCTGCAGGCGCATATCTCGCATCCCGAGCGGATGGTCGGCATGCACTGGTCGAACCCGCCGCACATCATCCCGATGATCGAGGTGATCGGCGGCGAGAAGACCGCGCCTGAAACCGTGGCTGTTATCCGCGATCTCATCCGCTCGATCGGCCTGCTGCCGGTGGTGGTGAAGAAGGACGTTCCAGGCTTCGTCGAGAACCGCGTGCTCTATGCGCTGCTGCGCGAGGCGGTCGATCTTGTCGAGCGCGGCGTCATCGAGCCGGAAGACCTGGACACCTGCGTGTCGTGGGGCATCGGCTACAAGATCGCCGTCATCGGCCCGATGGCGCTGCTCGATATGGCGGGGCTGGATATCTACAAATCCGTCTCGTCCTTCCTGAATGCCGATCTCTCCAACCGCGACGATGTGGCGCCGATGGTTCTGGAGAAGACGGCTGCGTCGAAATTCGGCATCAAGTCGGGCGAGGGCATGTTTGCCTACACGCCCGAGCAGACAAAGGCGCTGCAAGGTGAACGGGCGCGCAAGCTCGTCGCGGTGCGGCGCATCCTGGAAGGCCGGGAGTAGCCAATGTCACATGGTGCGCACAGGGCCAGCCGGTTTGAGGAGTTCCACCGGTCGGCTGTTTGTGTGAAGGGCGCCTTCGCCATCAAGATGGTGCGGGTGCGGCAGAAAACAGCGCGCGGGGCGACAAGCCATGCGCATTGAAACCATCCGAGCCGCCGGCGACAGGCCGGCCCATATCCGCCATGACGATCTAATCTCCGCCAAGGGCGTTTCGGTGGTCATGGCCCGTCAGCTGATCCTCAGGAACATCGATCTTTCGGTGCCAAAGGGATCATTCGTTTCCCTTATCGGTCCTTCCGGATGTGGCAAGAGCACCTTGCTCAAGGTGCTGGCCGGGCTGGTGCAGCCTACCCAGGGCAGCGTTTCGATCGCCGGGCTCGCGCCGGTCGAGGCGGCGCGCAAGCGGATGATCGGCCTCGTCTTCCAGGACGCCAACCTGCTCCCCTGGAAAAACGCCGTCGACAATGCCTCGATGCTGCTCGGCATCGCCGACAAGTCGCTCTCGCGCTCGGATCTGCGGGCGCGCGGGCAGGAGATGCTGGAACTGGTGGGGCTGGGCGACAGCGCCCACAAGCGGCCAAACGAGCTGTCGGGCGGCATGCGGCAGCGGGTCGCCATTGCACGGGCCCTGGCGCTCGATCCGGCGGTCCTGCTGATGGACGAACCGTTCGGCGCGCTCGATGCCATCACCCGCGATTCGATGGGCCAGTCGCTGCTGGAGATCTGGCAGCGGACCGGCAAGACGATCGTGCTCGTCACCCATTCCATCGACGAGGCCATCCATCTGTCGCGCCATGTTCATGTGCTGGGGATCAAGCCGGGACGGATCACCGAGAGCCTCGACATTGCGCTGCCTTACCCGCGCGACCTGTCGGTCACCGAAGATCCGGAGTTCGTCAGGCTGGTGGTCCAGTTGCGAACGATGCTGCGCTCCAGCCATCAACCGGGAGGCGCGTCTTGAGCGACCAACCCATAATCGACCTTTCCGAGCCGCGCCTCGCCTCCAGCTGGAGTGCGGCGACCGGCAGCTGGCTGCCGGCTGTCATCCTCCTGCTGGTGACGATCGTGCTGTGGGAAGCCGCGGTGCGGATCTTTGCCATATCCGCCTTCATCATTCCCGCCCCGTCCGAAATCGCGAAGTCGCTGGTGGCGCAATGGGGCACGCTGATGCAGGCGACGCTGGTGACGGCGGGCGAGATCCTGTTCGGCTTCCTGGTCTCGGTCGTGGTCGGCATTGCCATTGCGCTGGTCATCGTGCGCTTCGATTGGTTGGGACGCGCGCTGTATCCACTGGTGGTGCTGTTCCAGAACGTGCCGAAAGTCGCCCTCGCGCCGATCTTCATCCTCTGGTTCGGCTATGGGCTGGCGCCCAAGATCGGCCTGATCCTGGTCATCGCCTTCTTTCCGGTGACGCTCTCCATGCTGGCGGGCATGCAATCGGTCGACCGCTCGCTGCTGTCGCTGATGAATTCCGTCGGGGCCAGCCCGACGCAGATCCTGTTCAGGATCCGCGTTCCGCACTCGCTGCCGAACCTGATGGCCGGAACCAAGATCGCCGCCACGTTGAGCGTGATCGGCGCCATCGTCGGTGAGTTCGCCGGGGCGTCGGACGGTCTCGGCTACGTCATCCAGTTCGCGTCGACCCAGCTCGACACGGCGCTGGTCTTCGCAGCGCTGCTGCTCGTTTCCGTGCTTGGCATCGCCTTCTACTACGCCGCCGAAATCCTAGAACGCATCGTGGTGCCGTGGGCGCCGAAATTCAGCCAATCCTAGGCCCGCTCGATCAACCAAATTCATAAAAGGGAACAAAAATGCTGAGACGCTCACTTATCAAGGCCGCTACCTTCGCGGCGTTTGTCACGGCACTCGGCTTCTCCAGCGCGGCTCTGGCGGCGGACAAGGTCAACGTCCAGCTCGACTGGGTCGTGCGCGGCAATCACGCCATGTTCTTCGTCGGCAAGGAAAAGGGCTTCTTCGCCAAGAACGACATCGATGTGGCCGAGATCCGCAAGGGATCCGGCTCGCCGGACGCGATGCGGCTGGTGGGCAATGAGAACGCGGATTTCGGGTTCGGCGATCTTCCCACGCTTGCCGTCGCACGGTCGCAGAATGTCCCGGTCGTGGCGCTGGCAGCCGTCAATCAGCACTCGCCGCTGGGGATCATTTCGCTGGCCAAGACGCTGAAGCTCACCAAGCCGTCCGACCTCAAGGGACTGACCATCGGCATTCATCCGGCCGGTTCCACCTACATCTTCTTCAAAGGCTTCCTGGCCGCCAATGGCCTGACCGAAAAGGACATGACGCTGAACAGCGTCTCGCCTCCCTATGAAAGCTATTTGCTGCTTGGCCGGGTTCAGACGGTCGTCGGCTATATCGATGCGGAGGTTCCCGAACTGGAAGCGAAGGCCGGGGGCCCGGGCTCGCTCAGCATCATGATGGGGGCGGACTATGGGTGGAAAGCCTATGGCTCCGGCCTGTTCACCTCGCAGGCGATGATCAAGGACAAGCCGGACGTCGTGCGCCGCTTCGTCAAGGCATATAGGGAGGCCTTCGACTATGTCGTGGCTCATCCGGAAGAGGCCGCCGAGATCACCGCCAAGGCAGCGCCCGGCTATGCGGACAAGAAGGACGTACTGCTGGCGCAGATCAATGCCGACATCGCCTCGACGTTCACCAGCCCGGACACCAAGGAACACGGTCTCGGCTGGATGACGAAGACGCAGTGGGAGGAGACCCTAAAGACGCTGACGGACCAGGGCGTGCTCAAGGCGGCTCTGTCGGCGGACGACGTCTTCACCGACGCGTTCCTGGCAAAGGAATAAGAGGCTCGCGATGTTCGAACGGACGCGGGAATGAGCGCCTACCGGCAGGCCAGGCTGTCCTGCGCCATGGCGCAGGACACATCGCGCTCGCCTTTCGCCGCATCGGTGCGGTCGAGCGTGATCTGCACGCGGGTGGCATATGCTCGGCTCGCCAGACCGCACCACAGCCGCTCGACGGGCAGGTTCTCGCGCTTGTCGTTGAGGATCGTGAACGTGCCGGTCTTCGCATCGAACCAGAGCTCGACGCGGGTCTTCTTGCCCGGCTCGATCGTTGCGATCCCGGCCGAATACCAGTGGGCGAAGTCGGCGTTGCAGGAGAGGCCTTCGCTGCCCGCATTCGAAATCGTCAACGGAACCATGTCGAGCCCGTCAGTGCCGGTGCGGACGACGACATGGTGCAACTCAACCGCGTTGGCGAAGGACGATAACGCCAGCATCACCGGAAGGGCATAACGGATCTTCACTTTGCCTGAGCTCCACAATGTAATTTTTCCTAGGCAGTCTATCTCGCTTTCGCGCAATAACAATAAGAATATTGATTGGTGAAACAACAGAGAGGGTAACATGTTAAAGCTTCTTAAGAGCAGTGTAAGTGCAGTTATATTAGTCGGTGTCTTGATTAGCGGCGCGCTTGCCGGCGAGGTCAAGTCGATCGCCATCCTGACGCCCGAAGAAGGCACGGACTACGGCTGGAACCAGCAAGGCATCGATGCCGCCAAGGCGGCTGGCAAGGCCGCCGGCGTCGAAGTGGTCGTGGCCCAGGGCCTCGGCTATGGCGATGTTCGCCCGACCTTGCGGGAACTTGCCTCCGACGGCGCCAGCCTGCTGATCGCGCATGCCAGCGGCTACAACACCTCGGCGCCTGAAATCGCCAAGGAATTGAAAGTTCCGGTGGCAATCGTCGACACGCCAGCCGGCCTGGAGAAGGGCCTTGTCGCCGACTATACGCTGAGCGGCCACGAGGGCGCCTATCTCGCCGGCCGTCTCGCCGCCAAGGTGTCGCGTTCCAAGTCGGTCGGCATCGTGGTGTCGGGCGAACCGCCATCGTGGAATTCGCAGTCGGCGGCGTTCGCGCAAGGCGTGAAGGCGGAGAACCCGGACGTCAAGATCACCTACGCGGTGATCGGCCCGGCCGCCTACAGCGATGCGGCCGGCGGCAAGCGCGTCACCGAAAGCGTGATCGCATCGGGCGCCGACATCATCTTCGGCCAAGGCAACGGTTCGAGCTTCGGCATGCTGCAGGCGGTCGAGACGACCAAGGCAGCCGATGGCGGCAAGGTCTATTTCATCGACGTCATCGGCGACAAGTCACCGATCGACAAGGGCTTCCTGCTGTCGTCGGTGGTGTGGAATATCGAGCCGGTCTATGCGGCGATGATTGCCGACCTGAAGGCGGACACGTTCGGCACCAAACACTATACGATCGGCCTCAAGGACGACTCGGTCAAGTTGCTGAAGACCGCTGCGATCCCGGACAATGTCTGGACGGAAATCCAGGCGCTGCGCGAGGACGTCATTTCCGGCAAGATCAAGGTCGAGCCGGTCTATGACGCGGCCGCCGTAAGGGCACTGATGACCAGCGTCGCCCAGTAAGGCGATCATGGTCGGCTGCCGGAGGGGTGATCCGTTCACCCCTCCGGACGATTCCTGTTTTTTGGTGCTGGGCTTCATGAGCGGTTTTTCTTCATCGTCCGTTGCCGGGCGCGACATCGTCGCGCTTGAAGGCGTGACCAAACGGTTCCCCGGCATCGTTGCCAATGACAGCGTCGACCTGTCGATCCGCCCGGGCGAAGTGCATGTGCTGCTGGGCGAGAACGGCGCTGGAAAATCGACATTGATCGGCATGTTGTCCGGCCTGCAGCAGCCTGACGAAGGACGCATACTGGTCGACGGCAAACCGACGCCGATCACCTCGCCACGCCATGCGCTGGCACTCGGCATAGGCACCGTATTCCAGCACATGATGCTGGTGCCGACGCTGACGGTGGCGGAGAACCTCCTGCTTGGCGGGCCGTGGTGGCAGCGCCCCAGGACCGAGGAACTGGCGGCGCGCGTCGCCGAGATCACCGGCACGCTCGGCATCACCGTCAAGCTTCAAGCCAAGGTATCGGAGTTGTCGCTCGGCGAGCAGCAGCAGGTCGAGATCCTGCGCGCGATGCTGCGCAACAGCCGGCTGCTCATCCTTGACGAGTCCACCTCCATGCTGACGCCGAAAGGTATCGACGAACTGGGCGCGCTGATGCGCCGCCTTGTCGAGCAGGGCCTTGCGATCGTCTTCATCACCCACAAGCTCAAGGAGGCGGCTGCCTTCGGCGACCGCATCTCGGTGCTGAAGCTTGGCCGCAAGGTCGGCGAGATTCCACCCGAGCGGTTTCGCACGCTGGGCGAACAGGAGATCGTCTCGGAGATCGTGGAATTGATGTTCGGCAAGCAGAAGGATGACCCGGAAGCCGTCGAGCGTCCTGTCCGCACTGCCCGCGCCGGCGCTGCCCCGCTGCTTCAGGTGACGGACCTGGCGGTAGCGGCGACGGACAATGCGCCGGGCCTGTCGTCGATCTCCTTCGACATCCGCCCGGGCGAGATCCTCGGCATAGCCGGCATCGACGGCAACGGCCAGAAGCAGCTGGCGGAAGCGCTGGCCGGCCAGCGTACAGCCACAAGCGGCTCGGTGCGGCTGGACGGCGCCGCCATCGAGACGCTGAGCGTCGGCGAGCGCCGCCGGCGCGGCCTTCGCTACCTGACCGACGACCGACTGGGCGAGGGCACTGTCGGCACCTTCCCGGTCTCGATCAATTTCTTCCTCAAGCAGGTCGGCGCGGCCCCGTTCTGGCGCAACGGCGTCGAGCAGCGCGCGGAGATCGACAAGCGCGCCGCGCAGCTCGTGCGCGAATACGACGTGCGCACGCCGAGCCTGAAGACGCCCGTCGCGCGGCTGTCCGGCGGCAACATCCAGAAGGTGCTTCTGGCAAGGGAACTGGCTGAAGGCGCCAAGGTGGTGATCTTCAACAAGCCGACCTATGGGCTCGATCTCACCAACACATTGGCGTCGCGCCAGCGCATTCGCGATACGGCGGCGCGTGGCCTTGCCGTGCTGCTGATCTCCACCGACCTCGAGGAATTGCTTGGTATGTGCGACCGCATCGCCGTCATCGCCGACGGCGCTTTGGTCGGCACCGTCGAGAACGTAGACGACGCCCGCACAAAGGTCGGTCGCCTGATGATCGGACTTGCCGCATGAGCATCGACACCGCACCCACGGTCAGCGCCACCGCACTCGATGCCACGAGCGGGGCAGCGACGCGCCGCGACATCCTGCATCGGCTGCTGATGACGCTCGGCCCGATCCTTATCGCGCTGGTCATAGCCGGCTGTATCCTGCTTGCCGTCGGCGTCGACCCGCTGGCCTATTATGGCTTCGTGCTGGAGAAGGGACTGTTCTCGCCGCTCGGCATCCAGCAGACACTGACGCGCATGGCGCCGCTGCTGTTTCTCGCCGCCGGCCTGATCGTCGCCTTTCGCGCCGGCATGTGGAATCTGGGCGGCGACGGCCAGTTCCTGCTTGGCGCGGTGACGGCGGCTGCCAGCGCTCCCGTGTTCGTGCAGATCATGCCAGCCTGGCTGGCGCTGGTCTGCTCGTTCCTCATCGCCATGGTGGTGGCGATGATCTGGTCGCTGGTGCCGGCGCTGCTGCGTGCCTATCAGGGCGTCAACGAGATCATCACCACCCTGATGATGACGTTCCTCGGCACCTCGCTCGCCAATGTGCTGGTCAAGCTGGCGTTTCGCGACCCAAGCACGACCGTGCCGCAGACGCGCACGCTGCCGGTGGAGGACCGGCTGCCGCGCCTGTTCGAAACGACCATCACCAGTGGCCTGCTGCTTGGGCTGGCGGCGATCATCATCGTGCATCTGGTGATGACGCGCACGGCGTTCGGGCTGAAGCTGAGGATCGTCGGCGCCAATCCACGAGCGGCGGTTCACTCGGGGCTCGGCGTTCCCGGCCTGACCGTCGCCGTCTTCGCCATTTCGGCCGGGCTGGCCGGGCTTGCCGGCGCCGTCGACATCATCGGCGTCCAGGGCAATGTCCGCGCCGACTGGAATCCCGCCTACGGGCTTGCCGTGATACCCGCCGTGTTTCTCGCCCGTATGAACGGCTTTGCGGCCATCGGCTTCGTGTTCCTGCTTTCGGTGCTTTCGATCGGCGGCGAGAGCGCGGCGCGCCGGCTCGGCGTGCCCAATCATTTCACGCTGGTGCTGGTTTCCATCGTGCTGATCGTGCTCGCGCTCGCCGAATATTTCGATCACCGATACAACCAGTCGCGGAGGGCCTAGGGCATGACCGGGCTCTTCAGCGAGGTCTTTCTCAGCGCGCTGCTGTTCGGCGCCGTCACCGCAGCGATCCCGCTGCTGCTTGCCGGGCTCGGCGAGCAGATCTCCGAGAAGGCTGGCGTGCTCAATATCGGCATCGAAGGCATGATGCTGGCCGGCGCCTATCTCGGCTTTGTCGGCGCTTTCTATTCCGGGTCGCTGTGGCTGGGCTTTCTCACCGGCGCCGCCGGGGGTGCTGCGGTGGCGCTTGTCATGGCGCTGCTTTGCGTGCGCATCGGGCTCAACCAGATCGTCATCGGCATCGCGCTGACCTTGGGGCTGGAAGGCCTGACGGCGCTGCTCCACCATTTCCAGTTCTCGCGCAGCTATCCGCGCCTGCCGGCGGCGGATGCGACTGTCATTCCGCTGCTTTCGGACCTTCCGGTCATCGGGCCTGCATTCTTCAAGCATCATCTGATCGTCTATCTGGCGGTCGCGCTGGTTTTCGGCATGGGCTACATCTACCGGCGCACGCAGTTGGGCCTCAATTTGCAGGCGGCAGGCGACAAGCCGGCCGCGCTCGATGTCGCCGGCATCGATGTCGTGCGGACCCGCACCATCGCCGTGCTGACGACCGGAGCGCTGGCCGGGCTCGGGGGCGCGTATCTCGCCAATGTCGGGGCCGGCCTGTTCATTCCGTTCATCACCAATGGCGCGGGCTTTCTCGGCATCGTGCTGGCCATGCTGGCGCGCGGTCGCCCGATCTGGGTGCTGTTCGGCGCGTTGCTGTTCGGTGTCTGCCTGTCGCTGACGACGGCCATGCAAGTGGCCGGCATCAACATACCGACCGACATCATCCAGATGCTGCCGTTCCTGGCGGTGATGATCATGCTGGTGCTGTTCGGCCGGCGCGCCAGCCTGCCGGCGGCGCTCGGCATTCCATATGAGCGCGGCGCGCGCTGAGGACAATTCATGCGCGGACGGGACCCGCGCCAATAAAGGAGGCAAGAATGTCGGATACCAAGGTCTACCTGCTCGACGGCGGCTCGCTCGTTCTCGACGGATATCATGTGTTCTGGAACCGCGGCCCTGGCGGCGAAGTGCGCTTCCCGGTCTATTCGATCCTGATCGAACATGCCGAGGGCCGGTTCCTCATCGACACCGGCTACGACTACGATCACGTGATGAAGGTGCTGCCGTTCGAAAAGCCGATCCAGGAAAAGCACCAGACCATCCCAGGCGCCCTGGCGCTGCTCGGCCTCGAACCGAAGGACATCGACGTCGTCGTCAATTCGCATTTCCACTTCGATCATTGCGGCGGCAACAAGTATTTTCCGCACGCCAAGAAGATCTGCCACCGGACCGAGGTGCCGCAGGCCTGCAATCCCGAACCTTTCGAGCATCTCGGCTATTCCGATCTGAGTTTTTCGGCGGAGGCTGCCGAAGCGCGTGGCGCGACCGGGCAATTGCTTGCGGGAACGACACGGGCGAATTCGACCTTTGAAGGCATTGATGGCGACGTCGAGCTTGCCAGGGGCGTCCGGCTGATCTCGACGCCCGGCCATTCGATCGGCCATTACAGCCTGCTGGTCGAGTTCCCCAAGCGCAAGCCGATCATGTTCACGATCGATGCGGCCTATACGCAGAAGAGCCTCGAGACGCTGTGCCAGGCGGCCTTCCACATCGATCCGGTGGCGGGCGTCAATTCGATGCGCAAGGTGAAGAAACTCGCCGAAGACCATGGCGCCGAGCTGATGTACTCGCACGACATGGACAACTTCAAGACCTACAAGACCGGCACGCAATTCTACGGCTGACCGCCGCCAATCCGGAGACAAGACGATGCGCTATCTCGAACACGCCGATCCGGTCATCACCCTGACCGCGGGACCGGTGAACGCCTATGCCGAAGTGCTGCGCGGTCTCGGCCGCACGGTGCTCTACGACTACGACCCGGCGTTCCAGCTTTTCTATGAGGGTGTGGTCGACAAGGCGCAAAAGGCGATGCGGCTGTCGAACAAGCCGGTCATCCTGCATGGCGAGCCGGTGCTTGGCCTGGAGGCCGCCGCGGCCTCGCTGATCACGCCGGACGATGTCGTGCTCAACCTTGCCTCCGGCGTTTACGGCAAGGGGTTCGGCTATTGGGCGAAGCGCTATTCGCCACATCTGCTCGAGATCGAGGTGCCCTACAACGAGGCGATAGATCCGCAGGCGGTCGAGGCAATGCTGAAGGCGCACCCGGAGATCACCGTCGTTTCCGTCTGCCACCACGACACGCCGTCCGGCACCATCAATCCGATCGACGCCATCGGCGCGCTGGTCTCAGCGCATGGCGGCTATCTCATCGTCGACGCCGTCTCGTCCTTTGGCGGCATGCAGACGCACCCGGAGGACTGCAAGGCCGATATCTATGTCACCGGCCCGAACAAATGCCTGGGCGCGCCTCCCGGCCTGACGATGATGGGCGTCAGCGAGCGGGCCTGGGCCAAGATGAAGAGCAACGAGGCAGCCCCCCGCGCGTCGATGCTGAGCATCGTCGATTGGGAGCATGCGTGGTCGCGGGATAAGCCGTTTCCGTTCACGCCGTCGGTCTCGGAGATCAACGGGCTCGATGTCGCGCTCGACCTCTATCTCAATGAGGGGCCGGAGGCGGTATGGGCGCGCCACGCGCTCACCGCCAAGGCCATGCGCGCGGGCATTGCTGCGATGGGCCTGTCGATCTGGGCGGCCAGCGACAGCATCGCGTCGCCGACCACGACCGCTGTCCGCACGCCCGAAGGTGTCGACGAGAAGGCGCTTCGCCAGGCTGCCCGCGCCCGTTACGGGGTGGTGTTTTCGTCTGGCCGCGGCGAGACCTTGGGCAAGCTGACGCGCATCGGCCATATGGGTCCGACCGCCCAGCCGATCTATGCGATCGCGGCGCTGACGGCACTTGGCGGCGCCATGAACGCGGCCGGCCAGAAACTGGCGATCGGCAGGGGTATCGACGCGGCGCTGGCCGTGATCGACGCCGACGCCTGAACAGATATCACCACGGATTGAGGGAGCATTTTCATGACTGAACGGCTTGCGGGGAAGACGGCCCTGGTTACGGGCGCTGCGCAGGGTATCGGCAAGGCGATCGCCGCGCGGCTCGCCGCCGACGGGGCAATCGTCATCGTCAGCGACATCAATGCCAAAGGCGCCAAGGCGGCGGCCGCGGCAATAGGCGGAAGGGCGAGGGCGATTGCCGCCGACATTTCCGATCCGGCCTCCGTCAAGGCACTCTTCGCCGAAATCCAGACCCTGACCGGGGGCATCGACATCCTGGTCAACAATGCCAGCATCGTGCCGTTCGTCGCCTGGGACGATGTCGATCTCGACCATTGGCGCAAGATCATCGACGTCAATTTGACAGGCACCTTCATCGTCAGCCGCGCCGGCACGGACCAGATGCGTGCGGCAGGCAAAGCTGGGCGGGTGATCAGCATCGCATCCAACACCTTCTTTGCCGGCACGCCGAACATGGCGGCCTATGTCGCAGCCAAGGGTGGCGTCATAGGCTTCACCAGGGCGCTCGCCACCGAACTCGGCAAATACAACATCACCGCCAATGCGGTGACGCCCGGCCTGGTCGAGAGCGACGGCGTCAAGGCGAGCCCGCACAATGAGGCGTTCGGCTTCGTCGAGATGCTTCAGGCGATGAAAGGCAAGGGGCAGCCGGAACATATCGCCGATGTGGTCTCGTTCCTGGCCTCCGACGATGCGCGCTGGATCACCGGCCAG
>NZ_RZPF01000400.1:0-5934 GCF_004022735.1 Mesorhizobium sp. M7A.F.Ca.AU.001.01.1.1 | reverse complement strand
GGTCTGGATCGGCAACTCGCGGCTCGCCGCCGCCGCCAGCGGACTCGAGCCGACATAGCCGATATCGACCGAACCGGAAGCGACCGCGGCGATGACATCGGCGCCGGAATCGAATTTGCGCCAATCAATGGTGGCCTTCGTCGCCTTTTCATAGGCGCCGTCGGCCTGCGGCACTTTCGAGGGTTCGACCACCGTCTGGTAGCCGATGGTGATCTTGAGGTCGTTGGCAAGGGCCGGGCCGAGGAAGGCCGCACCGGCAAGTGCCGCCGACGAGAGCAGAAGAATGCGTCGCGAAATGGTGGACATGAAGGGCTCCTGAAAAGAGAAAAACCGGAATGCTTCATAATAGTCAGCTAATTCTATGGTTCTTGTAGAGTTAAATCCTTCCAACCAAGGCGGGCTTGTTAGAAAAAAGCTGTCGATGGTGAGGTGGTGAGGCGGATAGGGTGGTTGCGGTGGGGCAGAGTGTCGCCACAGGGCAGGCCTTTCGACGCCGGCGGGCCAGCGCCCCCCTCTGTTCCACCGACCTTTAACCTCCTGAACTGCGGTGATGGCTCCGCCTACGCCCACCGCGAACTAGAATTCCCGCTTCCGGCCTCTTCCAGGCAAATTCATGCCTCAAATAACCGCCGATTTGACAACCCATTCCGCGTGTTCGAGGGTAAGTATAGTAATCTTATCGACATTGAGATTGGAGGCGACGATGAGCAGTCACCATATCGCGATGATCGCGCCCCCAAACTCGTGCGCTTTTGTGTCCCTGTGGGCACAAAGGCTAGTCAAAATGGCCCGCGCGGCTTGAAAACGAAGCAAAATCAGAAGTTCTCGGCTTGTACATCATGTCACTAGAATTTATGTGTCATGCGGGCTTGGACGCGGCGGCAACGCACGCCAGGCGTTTTGCAACCGATGGTTCCATGCCGTCGCATGCCAGAGAAAATTTGATCTCATGCTCACCAAAAAAGGTAAGTACGGCCTCAAGGCGCTTGTCCACCTCGCGCGATTGCCGGCCGGGCAGCTCGCCTTCGTCAACGACGTCGCCACCGGCAACAACATCCCGAAGAAATTTCTCGACGCCATCCTGGGCGAGTTGCGCAATGCCGGCTTCGTCCAGAGCCGCAAGGGCAAGGATGGCGGCTATCGCCTGGCGCGCCCCGCCGACGAGATCAAGGTCGGCCATGTGGTGCGCGTCCTCGACGGTCCGCTGGCGCCGATCCCCTGCGCCAGCCGCACCCAGTACCAGCGCTGTGAAGATTGCAACGAGGCGAGATGCCAAGTCCGACATCTGATGCTCGAGGTCCGGCAGGCGATCGCCGAGGTGCTCGATCAGCGCAGCCTCGCCGAAATGCGCGATATCTCTCTCGACGACCTGTCGGTCGGCATCGGCGATCTGCCGGTCGCGGTGAAGGTCCAGGCCTGACACTGGCGCTGCGCAGAGCGAAGGCATGCCTATGACCGGGCGCGCCAACTCCATCATCATTGTCGGTGGCGGCGCCAGCGGCGTCGTGCTGGCCGCGCATCTCCTGAAGTCGCCCAATCCCGACCTGCGCGTCACGCTGATCGAAAGGCGCCCGCATTTCGGCCAGGGCATCGCCTATTCGACGCTGCTGTCGGCGCATGTACTGAATGTCAGCGCCGCCGGCATGAGCGCCTATGCCGACGATCCCGGCAATTTCTGGCGCTGGCTTCAGGAACGCGGCCTGGCAACGGCTGAGGAGGCGCCCTTCTATGCGCCACGCAGCATCTATGCCCGCTATCTCGGCGAGTTGCTGGTCGATCTGGAAGCGCGGGAAAAGCAGAGCGGTCGGCTTCGGCTGATCCGCGAGGAAAGCCTCTCGATCACGCCCACCGCCTCCGGCGTCGAAGTGGCGCTGGCCAACGGCACCAGCGTCGTTGCGCATCTCGCCGTGCTGGCCACCGGCCACGACGAGGAGCCGGCGCAAGGCCATGCCATCAGGATGGGATCGGAAGCCGACACAGCACTTCCGCCCGGCGCCGGCGTCATGGTGCTGGGCACCGGCCTCAGCATGGTCGATGCTTTCCTGGCGCTGGAGCAACGCGGCCATCGCGGCGACATCATAGCTGTGTCCAGGCGCGGCCTGCTGCCCTCGCCGCATCGCAAGGGCAATCCGATCAAGCTCGACGTCGCCGACATTCCGCTCGGCACGCAGCTCTCCTATTTCGTCGGCTGGTTCCGCGACCTGATCAAGGAAAACCAGAAGGCCGGCATCGACTGGCGTGACGTCGTCGACGGGCTGCGGCCGTTCAACCAGAAGATCTGGCAGAACTGGCCGGCTTCCGCCAAACGCCGCTTCGTCGAGCACACCAAGGCCTGGTGGGACATCCACCGCCATCGCATGGCGCCCGAGGTCTACGCCCGTGTCACCGAGGCCGTGCAATCCGGCCGCATCCGCCTGGTCGCCGGCCGCGTCGTCGACATTGCGCGCAACGGCGAATTCACCGTCCAGGTCCAGTCGCGTCACACGCAGCGTCTCGAGACCTTCGAGGTTGCCCGCATCTACGATTGCTCTGGCATCGTCAGGGACATCTCGACCTCGTCGAACAGCGTCGTGCGCTCGCTGGTCGACCGCGGCCTGGCAAGGCCGGATCCGCTGCGCATCGGCCTCGACGTATCGACCAAATGCGAGATCATCGCCGGCGACGGAACCGTTTCGGCCAAGATCCTCGCCGTCGGCCCGCTGACGCGCGGCACCTTCTTCGAGATCGACGCCATCCCCGATATCCGCGTGCAGTGTGCGAGGCTGAGCAAGCAGCTGCTGGGGTAGGCTGTGTCGATATTCAGGTGATGCCGGCCTGCAAATGCGGCTTCCTGTGGCTTCCGGTGCTCACGTACCCAAAAGTACGCTCTGCTCCGGTTCTCGGAATCTGCCATTTTCGGCTCGGCCTGACCTGAATCTCAACACACCCTCCAAGCCCTTGAGGCACAAACCGGAATTTCATTCCGCATCTGGCCGGTTGATTGGCACGATCTATCTTCTTTCCGACTGCAAAGGGCTGGAAAAGAGGCTACGCTGCCGCCCTGCCCAGAGGCGGTCGCTTGGTCATGGAGCATCGATATGAGCGAGCATGAGATCGCCACACTGGACAGTGCCCCCTCGGAAGCCGAATTGTCCCGCCTGCGTCCGCCCTACAAGTCGGTGCTCGACCTGATCGGCCAGACGCCGGTGGTCGAGCTGACCAAGTTCGACACCGGCAAATGCCGGCTGTTCATCAAGCTCGAAAGCCAGAATCCCGGCGGCTCGATCAAGGACCGCATCGCGCTGTCGATGATCGCCGCGGCTGAAAAGCAGGGCAAGCTCAAGCGCGGCGGCACCATTGTCGAGGCGACGGCCGGCAACACCGGGCTTGGCCTTGCCCAGGTCGGCATCCCCAAGGGCTATCGCATCGTGCTGGTGGTGCCCGACAAGATGTCGCGCGAAAAGATCCAGCACCTGCGCGCGCTCGGCGCCGAAGTGCGCATGACGCGCTCCGATGTCGGCAAGGGCCATGCCGAATATTACCAGGACATGGCCGAGAAGATCGCGGCGGAAACGCCCGGCGCCTTCTATGCCAACCAGTTCGCCAACCCGGCCAATCCGCTGGCGCATGAAACCACCACCGGCCCGGAGATCTTTTCGCAGCTCGACGGTGATGTGGATGCCGTGGTGGTCGGCGTCGGCTCGGGGGGCACGCTGACCGGGCTTGGCCGCTACTTCGCAAAAGTGTCGCCGAAGACCGAAATGGTGCTGGCCGATCCGGTCGGCTCGGTGCTGGCGCCGCTGATCAAGACCGGCAAGATGGAAGAGGCCGGCAGCTGGACCGTGGAAGGCATCGGCGAGGATTTCGTGCCGCCCAATGCCGATCTGTCGCTGGTCAAGAAGGCCTATTCGATCCCCGACAAGCAGAGCATGCTGGCGGTGCGCGACCTCTTGTCCAAGGAAGGTATCCTTGCCGGCTCATCCTCGGGCACGCTGCTGTCGGCGGCGCTGCGCTATTGCCGCGAGCAGACGGTGCCCAAACGCGTCGTCACCTTCGTCTGCGACAGCGGCAACAAGTACCTGTCGAAGGTGTTCGACGATTTCTGGCTGGCCGAGCAGGGGCTGGCCGAGCACGAGCAGCATGGCGATCTGCGCGACCTGGTGATGCGCTCGCACCGCACCGGCGACACCGTCTATGTCGGCCCGGACGAAAGCCTGCTCAATGCCTATGGCCGCATGCGCCGCTCCGATGTCTCGCAGCTGCCGGTGCTCGACAATGGCAAGCTCGTCGGCATCGTTGACGAAAGCGACATACTGGCCAAGGTCGACGGCCCTTATGACGGCCGCTGGGAGCGCTTCAACGGCCCGGTGCGCACGGCCATGACCTCCAACCTGCACACGCTGCAGGCCAGCCAGACGCTGGACGCGCTGCTGCCGGTGTTCGACCGCAACGAGGTCGCCATCATCTTCGACGGCGACGAATTCGTCGGCCTGATTACCCGCATCGATCTGATCAACCATCTGAGGCGCGCACGATGACCAGCAATACTCCGCCAGCCGGGAAAAACCGTCTGGCTTTCTCGACGCGCACCATCCATGGCGGCCAGAGCCACGACCCGCTGACCGGCGCGGTGATGGTGCCGATCTACGCCACCTCGACCTATGGCCAGCAATCGCCCGGCGTGCACAAGGGCTTTGAATATGCCCGCAGCCAGAACCCGACGCGCTTTGCTTTCGAGCGCGCGGTGGCCGACCTCGAAAGCGGCTCGGCCGCGTTCGCCTTCGCGTCAGGGCTGGCGGCGATCGCCACCGTGCTGGAGCTGCTCGATTCCGGTGCGCATATCGTCGCCACCGACGACATCTATGGCGGTTCCTTCCGGCTGATGGAGCGGGTGCGCAAACGCTCGGCCGATCTGCAGGTCTCGTTCGTCGACTTCACCGACCTTGCCGCCGTCGAGGCCGCGATCCGGCCCGAGACGAAAATGCTGTGGGTCGAAACCCCCACCAACCCGCTGCTGCGCATCGTCGACCTCGAAGGCGTCGCCGCACTTGCCAGGCGCAAGGGGATTCTCACGGTCGCCGACAACACCTTCTGCAGCCCCTATATCCAGCGGCCGCTGGAGCTCGGCATCGACATCGTCGTGCATTCGACGACCAAATATCTCAACGGCCATTCCGACATGGTCGGCGGCGTCGCCGTGGTCGGCGACAACAAGGATCTGGCCGCCCAGCTGAAATTCCTGCAGAACGCCATCGGCGCCATTTCGGGCCCGTTCGACAGTTTTCTGGCGCTGCGCGGCCTCAAGACCTTGGCGCTCAGGATGGAGCGCCATTCCGCCAACGGCCTGAAGATCGCGCAATGGCTGGAAGCGCGCCGCGACGTCCGCCGCGTCATCTATCCCGGCCTCGCCAGCCACCCGCAGCACGCCGTCGCCGTCCAGCAGATGCATGCCTTCGGCGGCATGATCACAGCCGTGCTCGACCGCGACCTAGCCGGCACCAAAAAGTTCCTCGAACGCACGCAATTGTTCACGCTCGCCGAAAGCCTCGGCGGTGTGGAGAGCCTGATCGAACACCCGGCGCTGATGACGCATGGCTCCATACCGGCGGAGAAACGGGCCGAGATCGGCATATCGGATTCGCTGGTAAGGTTGTCGGCGGGGATCGAGGATGGCGATGATCTGATTGCGGATCTGGAGCAGGCGCTGGCGGGTTAGAAGCTTAATCAACTTGCAACTTCAGCGTTGCCCCTCATCGCCCTGCCTTGGCTCCTTTCCTTTCCCTCCGGAGGGGAGAGAGGTGGCTCGGCGAAGCCGAGACGGAGTGGGGGAAGGCGTTCGCAGACGCGCAGTCGCCGCAAGACAGGCACAATCTGACGAGCAAGAGACCTCAGGGCGCGCGGCGAGGGTCGACCCCCACTCCGTCGGGCTTCGCTCGACACCTCTCCCCCCATCGA
>NZ_RZPF01000399.1:0-5940 GCF_004022735.1 Mesorhizobium sp. M7A.F.Ca.AU.001.01.1.1 | reverse complement strand
ATGCGACGGCGACCATGCCGCCAATAACTGCGGCAAACCCGTCTCCAGCCCCGCCGGCGGCGGTGGGGACGGTAGTGCCAGTCCCGATGATAGACTTGCTGCACTTCTGCCTGTGCGTCTTCTTCAAAGGTCTCTGTTTGTGGCGTCTCAAGTTCATCGAGGATGCCGTGTCCGGCCCCTGGAACACCCGCCATTGCGTCAGTTGGGCGGACAGCGCTTGCAAGGGCCGCTGCCCCGGCAACGCCAAACATTGCAGTCAAGAAGGATCGCCGATCCATAATAAACCTCCCAAGGTACATGTGCTAGAAATGCGCCCACGCCTGCCGAATGAGCATGCATGGGCGCACGGTGAAATACAGGACCCGCCCGCCGCCGAAGCAGCTCACGGGTCCTATCAGCGCAGGAAGGGACGTAGCTGCGCCGATCCACGCCATGTCAGCCAAGAACGACCCCCATCACCAGGAAGGTGATGGCTGTTGCGAAAATCGGTGCGAGCAACCATCGCGCCTGGCCGACACTTTTTTCCACTGTTTCTCTCCGAATTGGAGAGACAACAACCTTTAGGCCTAAGCCGTTCCGCCTACTCCCAACGGGTAAGACCATTGCGTTTTCCAACCAGACTTTGGTCCTGCGCGGATTCAGACAGAGGCCCGTATGAGGAACGTTTGGCCTGGCGACGTGTTCGGGTGGCTGGCGCCCAGCCGATCGTGCTGCCGCCAGGTTACAAGAGGAGAAAAACAAATGAGGATGCACCTAAGCAGCGCCGCTGCGGCGCTCTTGCTGTTGGCCAGCGTCGGCGCGGTTGCGGCACAGGATGTGGTTATCACACCGGAACAGGACACCGTCGTGCGCGAATACGTGAAGAAGCAACCCTTGGCTTCTGTGAAGCTTCCGGGGGTGGAGTTGAATGTCGGCACGGCTCTGCCAGACACGGTCGAACTCCACGAGGTTCCCAACGTCAAATACCGCTATACGGTGGTCGACAACCGAACGGTTTTGGTGGACCCGAGCACACGCAAGATTGTGAAAGTCTACGACTGAAACTTCGAACCGGCCAGGCCCGCCGGCAGGGATGCCGGCGGGTTGCGCTCGTCAAATCGCCACTCAATCGGACAAATGAAAATGATGAACCCTGAAGTCGAGACGTCGCAAGCGCTCGTGGCGCGCCTGGTTGATCTCCAGGCGAGAGCGCGGGCAGCACGTATAAATGAGGCCGAAATAAAGACCTTCCAAAAGGTCGCAGCCGTCACGGATGATGGTCGAGGTCGGTCGGCTCAGGATCTGGCCGTTCCAGGTTCGATGGCGACATAGTGGTGCACGAGGTCACACCCCAATCGCCGCCACAAGAATTCGGTTCTGCCCGCGGATCGCCGCGCGCAGTTCCAACATTCCAAGTTGTGCCTTCTTCTACGACGCGCCAGCAACCTGGGTGGATGCCCCAACCCTGGTGAAGGTGTTCCGCACCCTGACGGACTTGTAGACGTAGGCGACCCAGAGCCCTATCAGCACAAACGAGACTATGTGCGTCGCAAGCGCCTCGCCAGTGACCACTTGCCGAACCGAAACCCCGATCGCGGTGGAGACCCAGATCGCGTCCAGTATGACCGCCACCGGGATTGCGAGCCATTGGATGAGAAACAACTGCTTGAACCGAAGGCTCCGCCTCAGCATGGCAACGAGCACCACAAGCTGAAGCACCATGAATGCCAGCAGCAGGGCAACCTCGCCATAGACCACCATGGGTCCATTCGGCACCAGCATGAGCTGGTTGTCGCCATCGCTGGAGGCCCCCAATTCGGCGAGTGTGCGCAGCGGTGACAATGCCTGACCGATAGCCAGCAGCATCAGCCAGCCGCCGAAGCCCACAAGAGCCTCAGGATTCTGCGACGGCTTCGCGGCCGATCGAACAGCAAAGAAAACAGGCACGCCGATCAACAGCAGCATGATCGCCCAATGCCAGATGGAAAACGCCCCCATTTACGCCTCCCCTTTTTATGCTCCCTTAAGTTGTACCAGGCTTTAAATTCAACTCAAGAGGCGAGCGCTGGTGTGAAATGACAATATGCCGAACCGACGATTTTCTCCTGTCTGCTCCTGACTCCCTCACACCCCGATCGCCGCCACCAAAATCCGGTTCTGCCTCCGTATCGCTGCGCGCAGCTCCGGTATCCTCGCCGCGTCGCGTTTCACGAACTCGATGAACATCATGTTCATGTTGTTGAAGATCAGTTCGCCGAGCGCCGCCCCGTCGATGTCCTGGCGCACCAGGCCGAGCGCCTGCAGCCGGGCGATCAGGGCGCGGATCTGTTCGGTCAGCGCGCGGTCGAGCGCGGTGTAGGCCTGGCCGAACGGGCTGTCGGGCAGTTGCGTCGAGATCGCCATTGCCTGCCGCCACATCTCCTTGCTGAGATAGTGCAGCGAGTGCTCGATGTAGATGCCGATCAGCGTATCCAGCGCATCGCCGACATTGGCCGGCGGCCTGGCGACGACGCCCTGCCCGGCATTCAGCACCTCGTTGACCTCCAGCGAGACGATGGCGCCGAGGATGTCGCCCTTGTTCTCGTAGTAATTGTAGATGGTGCCGACCGAGACCTCGGCCTGCGTGGCGATCGCCTCTATCTTGGCGCCCTCATAGCCGGCCTCTCGAAACAGTTCCGCCGCCGCTTCGATGATGCGCCTGTGCCGGTCCGCCTTTTGCCTTGCCCGCAATCCGCTCATTCCAGCCTCTTTCCACAAAAACAGAATTGACTCAATTTTAGAATTGGTTCAATTTTTTGCAAGAAGCCACAAAGGCAAGGGAGAACACTCGATGTCCGCACATTCCAAGACCATGAATTCGCTTTCCATGTTGAAGAGCCATCTGCATGCTGCGTGCGCGGCCGCGGCGCTGTTGCTCGCAGCCGGCAGCGCTGTCCAGGCCGCCGACCTCAACGCGCTGATCTGGTGCGATCATGCCGATCCGGCGCTGCTGCAGCCCTTCGAGGAGGCCAATGGCGTCAAGGTCAACGTCAAGGATTTCGAGGGCACCGGCGCTGGCCTCGCCATCGTCGAACAGTCGCAGCCGGGCGACTGGGACGTGATGGTGATCGATTCGATCGACGTGCCGCGCGGCGTCGAAAAAGGCCTGTTCGAGCCGCTGCCGGAAGACAAGCTGCCGCTGGCCGACCTGTTTGCGCAGGTGAAGATGAACGGCTCCACCATGGTCGGCGGCAAGCGCTACGGCATCACCGAAAAGTTCGGCTACAACACGATCGGCTACAACAAGACCAAGGTCGATCCGGCCGACATGCAGTCGATGGCGGCCCTGACCGGCGACAAGTACAAGGGCAAGGTCGCCATCTACGACTACTACCTGCCGGTCATCGGCATGGCCGCACTGGCGATCGGCAAGAAGACGGCCGATCTCACCGAAGCCGACCTGCCCGCCCTCAAGGACGAGCTCTTGAAGATGAAAGCCAATGCCAAGCTGGTCGGCGAAGTGACCGCCAGCCAGACGGCGCTGGCGACGGGCGAGGTCGACATACTGGTCGGCGGCGGCGAATGGGTGACGGCGGGCCTAGCCAAGGAAAACCCGGCGCTGGACTTCTCCATCCCGAAAGAAGGTGCGGTTCTGTGGTCGCAGTCGCTGGCCATGTTCAAGGATTCCAAGAACAAGGACATGGCGCTGAAGTTCATCCAGTACATTATGAGCCCGGAGGGCCAGGCGCGGCTTGCCACCTCCTCCTGCTACTGGGGCATGCCGGCCAACACCAAGGCAGCACTGACCGACGACCAGAAGAAGGTGCTGCGCTTCGACGAACAGCCGGGCTTCCTGACGCGTGCCCAGGCCTATCCGGCGCCGAACGCCGATCTCGACAAGAAGATGCAGGACATGTGGACCGAAATGCTGCAGGCGAAATGAGCCGATAGCGCTCATGAGCTCGGCTGGAAACAACCCCTTGCCCCGGGCGGGCCATACCCTGCCCCGGGCGAGCTCTGCTCTGCCCTGGGCGCTGGTCACGCCGGCGCTCGGCTGGACGCTGCTGTTCTTCGTGCTGCCGTTCATTGCCATGGGGTTTTCCAGCCTGACGGCGCATGAGGGCGGCGGCTTCACGCTGTCCAACTACAGCCAATTCTTCACCAACCCCTCCTACTGGCAGGCGATGGTGAACTCGCTTGAGGTGACCGCGATCGTCACCGTGGTCTCGGTGCTGCTCGCCTATCCCTTCGCCTGGATCCTCGCCGAACAGGTGCCGGAGCGCTGGCAGCGGCTGGCGCTGATGCTGGCGGTGCTGCCGTTCTGGACCTCCTATGTCGTGCGCTCCTATTCCTGGCTGCTGGTGCTGGCGCAGAACGGCGTCATAAACCGGGCGCTGACCGGCTCCGGCCTCATCAGCGAGCCTGTGCATCTCGCCAACACGCGTTTCGCCACCATCACCGGCTTCGTGCACTTCTTCGTCATGTTGTTGACGCTGACGATCTTCGCCAATCTCAAGCAGCTCAGCCCGAGCTACCGCAAGGCGGCCGCCGATCTCGGCGCCGGGCCGGTGCGAACCTTCCTGCATGTCGTGCTGCCGCTGACCTTGCCCGGCATCATGGTCGGCGCCTTCCTCACCTTCGTGCTGTGCATCGGCGACTACATCACGCCGCAGATCCTGGGCGGCAACAACGAGCTGCTGATGCCGCAGCTGGTGATGATGCAGATCGGCCGGCGCGGCGACTTTCCGCTGGCCTCGGCGCTGTCGATCATCCTGATGGCGGTGGTCACCATCGCCTATCTCGCCTGCGCCCACTGGCTGAAGATCGAGCGGGCCTGAGATGCGCAGGATTGTCCGCATCGCCTCCTGGCTCTACGCGCTTGCCGTCTACGGCTTCATCTTCCTGCCCGTGATCGTGCTGGTACTGTTTTCGCTGCAGGCGACGTCGTTCCCGATCCCGCCCTTCACCGGCCCGTCGCTGCGCTGGTACGACGCGGTGCTCTCGGACCCACGGCTGACTTCGGCGTTGGTCAATTCGCTGCTGGTCGCGTCCATCTCGTCGCTCGCCGCCGTGACGCTCGGCTTCCTTTCCGCCTGGGGCTTTGCCCGCTTCGTCCTGCCCGGCTCCGGCCTGCTGCGCGGGCTGATCACCCTGCCGCTGACGGTCAGCTATCTCATCATCGGCATGGGGCTGCTGGTGCTGTTCAACTGGGCCGGCGTACCGAAATCGCTACTGGCTGCCGGCATCGGCCATGTCGTGATCAATCTGCCGCTGTGCTTTGCCATCATCTACAGCCAGATGGGCGACCATCAGATCAACATCGAGCGCGCCGCGCGCGACCTCGGCGCGCCGGAATGGAAGGTGCTGCTGTTGATCACCGTGCCGGTCATGGCGCCGGCCATCTTCGCCGGCTTCTTCCTGTCGATGACCTTCTCCTGGGACGAATTCGTGATCTCCTTCCTGCTCACCCGCTTCGACACCACGCTGCCGGTCGAGATCTGGAACCTGCTGCGTTCCGGCCTCAATCCCAAGACCAATGCCGTCGGCTCGCTGGTCTTCGCCGTCTCCATCGTGCTGGTGGTGTTTTTTGAACTGACATTGCTTCGGAGAAAGCCGGCATGAGCGCGCCCCTCGTCGACATCAGCAGTGTCTCGCATCGCTTCGGCCAGCACACCGTGCTGAAGGATGTCTCGCTGCAGATCGAGCCCGGCAGCTACACGATCCTGCTCGGGCCGTCCGGCTCCGGCAAGACGACGCTCTTGTCCATTCTGGGCGGCTTCGTCACCCCCAGCGAAGGCAAGGTGTTCATCCGTGGCGAGGATTGCACGTCGGTGCCGCCGGCCAAGCGCCCGACGACGACGGTGTTCCAGGACTATGCGCTGTTTCCGCATATGAGCGTCGGCAGCAATGTCGGCTTCGGCCTGCGCATGCAGGGCGTCGACGGCGCGACACGCGCCGCAAAGGCGCGCGAGGCGCTGGCGC
>NZ_RZPF01000398.1:0-5941 GCF_004022735.1 Mesorhizobium sp. M7A.F.Ca.AU.001.01.1.1 | reverse complement strand
ATCCTGTCCGGCCTCACCGTCTCCAACGTCATCGGCGTGCCGGCCGGCACGCCGATGACGTTGGAGACGGTGAGGCCGGACAGGATGACGGCGACAGCCATGCCGCGCTGGTCCTCGCGCACGAGACCGACGGCAACGACCATGGCGACGCCGAAATAGGCGCCATGCGCGACCGCCACGGCAATGCGCAACAGAAGCATCGAGGTGAAATCGGGCGCCAGCGCGCAAGCCGCCTGGCCAATGGTGAAGGCGATGGCTAGGCCGAGCAGCAGGCTCTTGCGCGACAATGACTTGGTGGCGAGCGCCAGCAGCGGGCCGCCGATGGCGATGCCGCCGGCATAGCCGGAGACGAGATAGCCGGCGGAGGGAACCGAGACGCCCAGGCCTTGCGCCACCTGCGGCAGCACGCCGGCAATGACGAATTCGGTGGTGCCGAAGGCAAAGGCGGCGATGAACAGGGCGATGAGCGGAAGCGACATGGGGAAGCCTTAGCTGGAAGCGCCTCAAACCACGGATGGGCTTTGCGGGCAATCCAGAAATTTTTGTCGCGAGTTTAGGTTTTCTTGAATTGGATGCGAGCAGCCGCTTCCCTTCTCCCCAGGGGAGAAGGGAAAGTGGCGCTTCTCAGCTCGCCTTCAACCGCGACCCCGTCAGCAGGCCGCGCTCTTCAAGCACCGGATAGGCCATCGAGGCCAGCAGCGAATTGATCTGTTTCAGGTCGCGGATGGTGTCGAGATGGATCGAGCTGGTTTCGACGCTCTTGGCGGTGCCGTCGCGCAGCCGCACGAAATGGCTGGCGCTGGTTTCCTTTTCGCGGTCGCGCAGCCGGTCCTTTTCCAGCACCAGCTGACGGGCGGTCTCGGGATCGCGCGACACCAGAACGTTGAAGGCAAGCCGCGCATTGGCCAGAACCGAGCCATGGAAGGCGCACAGCTCGGCCCAGCCCTCGTCGGTGAATTCCAGTCCGCGCTCGAACTTCTTCTTCACATGCACCAGCATGTTGCGCACGATGATGTCGCCGACCTGCTCGAGCTTGACGCAGGCGCCGATCAGTTCCTGGCAGCGCAGCGCCTCGTCCTCGGTCAGCGGGTTCCTGGTCAGTTTGGCGAGGTAGAGCTTGATCGCGGCGTGCTTGCGGTCGACGCGGTCGTCGAGTGCGGCCAGCGCCTTGATCTTGTCGGCGTCGGCACTTTCATAGAGTTCGATGATACGCTTGAGCATGATCTCGATCGTCTCGCAGACCCGCACCACCTCGCGGGTGGCATTGGCCAGCGCCTGGCTCGGCACGTCGAGCGCGCTTTCGTTGAGCGCGGACAGCTCGACGACGTCAAGCGAGGCGGCCGGCACGGGCTTGGTGCCAAGTGCGACGATCTTCTCCGAAGCGCGGTAGACGAAGCCTGCCAGCGGCAGGCCGGCGAGCAGGATCAGCACATTGAACAGGATGTGGGCATTGACGATCTGGTCCGCCGCCGTCGAACCGAGAAAGGCGAAGTGCGGCCTGAAGATCATGACCAGGATCAGCATGACCAGCGAGCCAAGCCCGCGCATCAGGAGATTGCCGATCGGCACGACGCGCACCTCGGGGCTCGACGAACGGGTCAGCATCGGCGCGATGATCGAGGAGCCGAGGTTGACGCCAAGGATGAGAACGACGCCAAGTTCGGGCGTGATCAGGCCACGGCCTGCCAGCGTCGCCATCAACAGCACCGCCGCGATGCTCGACTGGAACAGCCAGGTGATCAGTGCCGCCAGCAGATAGGCGGTGATGGAATCGGTCGAGAAGTAGTTGATGATGACCGGCATGAGCTGGCTGTTGCGCAGGGGCTCCGATGCCTGGCCGATCATCTCCAGCGAGAGGATCAGAAGGCCGATGCCGACCAGGATGCGGCCGGACTGGCGCCAGTCGCGCCGCTCGGTGGCCATGAACATGACCGTGCCGGTGATCAGGCACAGCGGCACCAGCAAGGTGAGGTCGAAGGTCAGCAGCTTGACCACCAGCGCCGATCCGATTTCGGCGCCGCGCACTGCCAATTGACCCGCGGCGCCAGAGACGATGCCAGAGCCGGCGAAGGAGCCGACCAGCAGCGTGACGGCGGTGGAGCTCTGCAGGGCGATGGCAAGGCCGGTGCCGGCCAGCACCGCCATGATCGGATTGCGCATGGTGGCGCGGAGGCGATGGCGCAGCACGTCGCCATAGGCGCGTTCAACGCCGGTCTTCACCATGCGGGTGGCAAACAGCATCAGCGCCACGGCGCCGGCCAGATGCAGAAGGACGACGGACCCGCTCATTTCGTCCCCCGCATGCAAACAGGGCGCCCGCCCTGTTTTGCGTGGCGATCAGAAGGAAAAACGAGGGAACGAATCATGTTCATGGCGGTGACTTATAATAGCTCGAATATTTTAGCCGGATAATAAAATCTTGTCGATTTCAAGGGCCGTTGCCGCGCGACAGGCGGTGTCGGAAAATGGACGGACGCGCAAATGGTTGCATTGCTGGGCGGGCGCGAAGCGGCGGATAGGCCGAGTTTGCGGTGCGACTGGCTCCTGCCTTTGCGATCATGTTCAGCTTCCTTGGGTAAATCAAGGAATCCATTACATAATTGTAATGCGTGCGTTCAGTTTCGGTTCATCGATGGGCAGCTACTGCTTCGATATCGACAACCAAGGAGACTTCTCATGAAACGCATCGTCCTTTCCGCACTCGCTTTCTCGATGCTGGCCGCCACGTCGCTCACCGGCCAGGCCGCACCGCTGAATGCGCCGAACGCGCCGCAGTCGAACTACAGCCAGGTCGACTGGCAGAAGCCCGGCCACCACAGCGATGTGAGGAAGCGCGTTTACAAGAAGAAGGTCGTCGTCGTGAAGCGCAACAACTGGCGGCATGGCCAGAAATATTCCGGCTGGAAGCGCCATCAGCCGATCCGCGACTATGGCCGCTACGGCCTGCATCGCCCCGGCCGCGGCCAGGAATGGATCCGCGTCGGCAACGACTATGTGCTGGTCGGCATCCTCTCCGGCGTCATCTTCGGCGCGCTTGCCGCGCATTAATCGGCACCTTGCCGGACATTGAAAAGGGAGGCGGCCCGCTACGGCCGCCTTTCTTTTTGCCTGTGGAAACCGGGTATGGCCCGCATTAAGGGTCGTCGGATTTCGCGGGCGTGATTATATAATCGGGAAACGAGTTCCCCGATGCGCTTTCCACCCGCCTTCCTCGACGAGATACGCGACCGCGTGCCGATTTCATCGGTGATCGGCCAGCGCGTCGCGTGGGACCGCAAGAAGACCAACGCACCGCGCGGCGACTATTGGGCCTGCTGCCCGTTCCATGGCGAGAAGAGCCCTTCCTTCCACTGCGAGGACAAGAAGGGCCGCTACCATTGTTTCGGCTGTTCGGTCTCGGGCGATCATTTCAAGTTCCTCACCGAACTGGACGGGATGAGCTTTCCCGAAGCTGTGGAAAAGATCGCCGACATGGCCGGGGTGCCGATGCCGGTCCGCGATGCGCAGGAGGAGCGGCGCGAAAAGGAACGCGCCAGCCTGACCGACGTCATGGAGATGGCGACCGCCTTCTTCCAGGAACGGCTGCAGGGACCGGAAGGCGCCAAGGCGCGTGCCTATCTGCGCGACCGCGGCCTGACGCCGGCGACGCAGCAATCGTTCCGGCTTGGTTTTGCGCCCGACAGCCGCAATGCGCTGAAGGAGCATCTCGCCGCCAGGGGCGTGCCGAAAGCCGATATCGAGGCCTGCGGACTGGTGCGCCACGGCGACGACATCCCGGTTTCCTATGACTGGTTCCGCGACCGCATCATGTTTCCGATCCCGGATTCCAGGGGGAAGATCATCGCCTTTGGCGGCCGCGCGCTGCAGCCCGATGCGCTGGCCAAATACATGAACTCGCCCGACACCGAGCTCTTCCACAAGGGCAACGTGCTTTATAATTTCGCCCGCGCCCGCAAGGCCTTGGCCAAGGGCGGCACGGTCATCGCCGTCGAAGGCTATATGGATGTCATCGCGCTGGCACAGGCCGGCTTCGAGAATGTCGTGGCGCCGCTCGGCACCGCGCTTACCGAGAACCAGCTCGAGCTGCTGTGGCGCATGGCGCCGGAGCCGATGTTGTGCTTCGACGGCGACAAGGCCGGGTTGAAGGCCGCGTGGCGGGCCGCCGACATGGCGCTGCCGTCGGTGCAGGCCGGCCGCTCGGCGCGTTTCGCGCTGCTGCCGGAAGGCAAGGATCCCGACGATCTGGTCAAGGCCGAAGGACCGGATGCGTTTCGTAGCGTTCTGGCCGAGGCGCGGCCGCTGGTCGATCTTTTATGGATGCGTGAGACGGCGGGCGGCGTCTTCGACACGCCGGAGCGGCGGGCCGAGCTTGAGAAGACGCTGCGCGAACTGACCAGCCGCATCCGCGATGAAAGTCTCCGCTACCATTATCAACAGGAGATGCGCGAGCGCGTGTTGAGCTTCTTCGGCTCGCAGCGCGGCACCAGGCAAAGCGGCCGCCAGGATGGGCGCCCGGGCCAGGGCAAGGCAGCCGCTCCCGGCGGGCAGTTCGCCAAGAGCGGTGGCGGCCGCATTGCGATCACCGAAAGTCTCGGCCAGTCGGCTTTGGTCAAACGCGGCGGCGAGGGGATGTCGGTGCGCGAGGCGACGATCATCGTCGCATTGGTCAACCATCCGGCACTGATCGACGAGAATTTCGCCCATATCGAGTTTCTCGATCTCGCCAACTCCGATCTGAGGCGGCTGCATGCGGCAATCCTCGATGCAATGGCGCATGACATGGCCAATGACCGGCAGGCGGTGATTGCGACGATCGAACGCGCCGGCTGCGCCGAGATCTGGGAGCGGGCCGTCGGGTTGATCCGGCGGATGCGGCAATGGCCGGCGCTGGAGACCGCCGCCCTTGAAGATGCCCGCGATGCTTTCAGCCAGGCGCTGCACTTGCAGCGCAGCGCGCGCACCTTACATAAGGAACTGAAACAGGCGGAAGCGGCGCTCGCCACCGATCCCACAGACGAAAACTACCGGCACCTGATCGAAATTCAGGCGCAATTCCAGGATGTGCAAGCCACGGAAGCGCTGATCGAAGGGTTTGGCGTCTCCTCGGGCAGGGCAGGGCGAGCTTAGTTGGAAGCGAGTGAATTGAGAAAGCGTCGTTGCGCGTCGAAATGGCGCGTAACGGGCTAAGTCGGGTAATTGATTCGCTTTTTTCATGCGAATCATGCGAGAGGCGCTTGACCTTCTGGCAGATTGGCGGAATCAGGACGATTCGAAACGTTAACCCGAACCCGCGTCGACGGGAAATAAGCGATGTGAGGTACTGGTCACTGGACAGGCAGCCCGCCTGCCACAGATATCAGGGTTAATCTGGACTTAATGGATGTCGCCCAAAAAGGGGAAACCCGGTTTTGGGGCAACGACATACACCAAACGAAACGAGTTGATGCAGTTACTGGCCCGGTGAAGCGCGTTTCATAAGCGAGCGCATCCGATTTGACTGGTCCGACAGCTTACGCGGCTTTGAAGTTCGGCCGCTAGGAGAAGATAAAGACTATGGCGACAAAGGAAAAGGAAGAGGTCGAAACCGAACGCGAAGGCGCCACCGATGGCCCTCTGCTCGACCTTTCCGATGATGCTGTCAAGAAGATGATCAAGGCCGCCAAGAAGCGCGGCTATGTCACCATGGACGAGCTGAATTCGGTGCTGCCCTCAGAGGAAGTGACCTCCGAGCAGATCGAGGACACGATGGCGATGCTGTCCGACATGGGCATCAACGTGGTCGAGGACGACGAGCAGGGCGAGGAGCCCGAGGCCGCCGACACCGCGGCCGATGCCGAGGAAGACGCCAACGAGCTGGCTGAGCAGACCGGCACCGCGGTTGCCGCCACCACCACCAAGAAAGAACCGACCGATCGCACCGACGATCCGGTGCGCATGTATC
>NZ_RZPF01000397.1:0-5947 GCF_004022735.1 Mesorhizobium sp. M7A.F.Ca.AU.001.01.1.1 | reverse complement strand
TTCCAGCACCGTGCCATCGACCGGCACGGCGTCACCGGGGCGTATGCGCAGGCGATCGCCGGCCTTGACGGCGGCGAGGGGCACGTCGTTTTCGGAACCATCGGCGGCGATCAGCCGCGCTGTCTTCGGTGCGAGATCGAGCAAGGCGCGGATCGCCGAGCCGGTCTTTTCACGGGCGCGCAGCTCCAGCACCTGGCCAAGGAAGACCAGCGCGACGATGACGGCGGCAGCCTCGAAATAAACCGGCACCGCACCGCCATGGCCGCGGAACTGATGCGGAAAGATATCCGGAAACAGCGTGGCGACGACGCTGTAGAGATAGGCGGCGCCGACGCCGAGCGAGATCAGCGTCCACATGTTGGGGCTGCGGTTGACGAGCGAATCCCAGCCGCGGTGGAAGAAAGGCAGTGCCGCCCACAACACGACGGGGCTGGCCAATGCCAGCTCAAGCCAGACCTTCGTCCGCTCGTCGACAAAAGCCTGGAAAGTCAGGCCAAGCATCGGCGCCATGGCGACGACCAGCAAAGGGACGGATAGAGCGGCACTGACCCAGAATCGCCTGGTGAAATCGACCAGTTCCGGATTGGGACCCTCGTCACCCGTTGGTACGCCCATCGGCTCCAGCGCCATGCCGCATTTCGGGCAGGATCCGGGCTTGTCGCGGACGATCTCCGGGTGCATCGGGCAGGTGTATTGCGTGCCCTTGGGCATCGGCTGCGGTGCTGGCCTGCCGCCGAGATATTTTTGCGGCTCCGCCTCGAATTTCGCCTGGCAAGCGGCCGAGCAGAAATAGAAGCCCTGGCCTTCGTGGCGGGCAAAATGACTGGCTGTCGCGCGGTCGACGCTCATGCCGCAGACCGGATCGGTGGCGGTCAGGAATTTTTCCAGTTCGGCGACGAATTTCGTGCGGCAGCCCTGGCTGCAGAAATGATAGAGATGGCCATCATGCTCGGCCGTCGGCTTGCCAGCCGCCGGATCGACAGTCATGCCGCAGACCGGGTCGCGGACGACGCTCTTCGTGGTGGGCACGGCGCCTTTTGTCGAGCAGCAGCTGCCGTGCGCGTGATGATCGTGATCTGAATGCGTCATTCGAAAATGCCTTGATGGATCGGTGTGTGACGTGGAGATAGGGCTTCCAGTAACTGGAAGGTCAAGGGCTGTTTCGACTTTTCTTCTCCGGTCCACGGCGCGTCCATCCACCCCAGAAAAAGTCTCACGCGGCAACACCAGGCCTGCTAGAAAGCGCGAGCGTCGCGGGGGTGGGGATTTTCTTCGGCAATGAAGCGTCTGGTCATCAATCTCGATCGGTCTCCCGATCGCCTTGCCCGTGTGACGGCGGAGTTTGCCCGCATCGGCGTTGCATTCGAACGCGTTCAGGCCATAGACGCACGCGACCGGCCGGAGCTGGACCAGCTGCCGCAAAATGTCGGATATCGGAACAGGCTGCCATTGACTGACGGCGAGATCGCCTGCCTGCTCAGTCACCGGGCCTGCTGGGCTGTCATCGCGCAAGGCGACGCCCGCTACGGGGCGATTTTCGAGGACGACATCGTCTTTGCCGCAAAAGCCGGCGCATTGCTTCGCGACAGCGACTGGATCCCAGCCGATGCCGAAGTCGTCAAGCTCGAAAGCTACTTCTGTAAGACCGTGATCCGACGCAAGCGCATTGCCATCGGTCACGGCTTTTCCACATCCAAACTCGACGCCGAACATATAGGAACCGCCGGCTACATCATCTCCAGGCAAACCGCGCTCGACCTGATCAAGGCCACCGAGGAGATCGGCATCGCTGTCGACGACCTTGTCTTCAACCCCGAGTTTTCGGTTTTGCGAGGCGAGACGATCTATCAGCTTGTTCCTGCGCTCTGCGCGCAAGATCAGTTCCTTGGCGACAGGGCGCTCCAATTGCCAAGCCTGCTCAGAGAAAAGCGGGATATCCAGTGCGCCGCACCCGCCGGGACCGGGAAACGCAGAAAGACAGCCATAGCGAGGGTCAAAGCCGAGGCTCGGCGAATAGGCAAGCGCATTGTCGATTTCGGTCGACTGAAGCGGAGAATGGTCATTCCATTTACTTATCCGAGCCAAAACTCAGCCGGGTCTTGAACCGGCTTCAACGCCCCATACCCAGCGCCGCCAAAACGCGCTATAGACGCCGCCGAAACGGCAAGGCCGACTGGATATATGGCAAGAATCTCCCTGAAGCTCGACGAATTGATCGACGGCGAAGCCTTGCGCCGCGAGATGACCGCGCTGACCGCGGGCACGGCGGGCGACGGCTCAGGGCAGGCTGCGCGCAATGGTGTGCTCCAGCTGCTCAAGGGACGACTGGCGGACGGGCGCGCCATTGCCGAACGCATGCTGAGGGACGATGGCGGCGGCAGCGCCTGCGCGGCGCGGCTGTCGCATCTCATGGACGAGATCATCCGGGCGCTTTACGATTTCGCCGTCACCCATGTCTACCGGGTCAAGAACCCGTCCTCCGCGGAGCGCATGGCCGTCGTCGCTGTCGGCGGCTACGGCCGTGGAACGCTGGCGCCGGGGTCCGACATCGACCTGTTGTTCCTGCTGCCTTACAAGCAGACGCCGTGGGGCGAACAGACAGTCGAATACATGCTCTATATGCTGTGGGACCTGGGGCTGAAGGTCGGCCACGCCACACGCAATATCGACGAATGCCTGCGCCTGTCGCGCACCGACGTCACCATCCGCACCTCGATCCTCGAAGCACGTTTCCTGTGGGGCGAGGAAAAGCTCTATGATGAACTGATGCTGCGCTTCGACCATGAGGTGGTGCGCACGACCGGCCCCGAATATGTCCAGGCCAAGCTTGCCGAACGCGATGACCGCCATGCCAAGGCCGGCGAAAGCCGCTATCTGGTCGAGCCCAACGTCAAGGACGGCAAGGGTGGCCTGCGCGATCTGCAGACGCTGTTCTGGATCGGCAAATATTTCTACCGGGTGCGCACCGGCGAGGAATTGGTCGATAAAGGCGTCTTCACCGAGGGTGAGTACCGCGAGTTCCAGAAAGCCGAGGATTTCCTGTGGGCGGTACGCTGTCACATGCATTTCCTCACCGGCAAGGCCGAGGAGCGGCTGCATTTCGACATCCAGCGCGAGATCGCCGAACGGCTCGGCTACACCACGCACCCCGGCCTGTCGGCGGTCGAGCGCTTCATGAAGCACTACTTCCTCGTTGCCAAGGACGTCGGCGACCTGACCCGCATCTTCTGTGCCGCGCTCGAGGAGGAGCAGGCCAAGCACGTGCCGGGCTTCAACCGCATCTTCCTGACTTTCTCGCGGCGCAAGCGCAAGCTGGCCGGCACGTCGGACTTCATTGTCGACAACCACCGCATCAACATCGCCGACGACCAGGTGTTCGAGCGCGATCCGGTCAATCTGCTCAGGCTGTTCTGGTTCGCCGACAAGCACGGTCTGGAATTCCACCCCGATGCGCTGAAGCTGCTGACCCGTTCGCTCGGCCTGGTCAACAAGTCGCTGCGGCGCGACGAGGAGGCCAACCGGCTGTTCCTCGACATATTGACCTCGGATCGCAATGCCGAACTCAATCTGCGCCGCATGAACGAGGCCGGGCTGCTCGGCAGGCTGATCCCGGATTTCGGCAAGATCGTCGCCATGATGCAGTTCTCGATGTACCACCACTACACGGTGGACGAGCACCTCATCCGCTGCATCGGCGTGCTGGCCGAGATCGAACGCGGCGACGGCGAAAAGGTCCATCCCCTGTCGCACACGCTGATGCCGGGGCTGAAGAAGAGCCGCGAGGCGCTCTATGTCGCCGTACTGCTGCACGACATCGCCAAGGGCAGGCCGGAGGACCATTCCGAGGCGGGGGCCAGGATCGCACGCCGCATCTGTCCGCATATGGGGCTGTCGCCTGCCGATACCGAGACCGTTGCCTGGCTGGTCGAGAACCATCTCGTGATGTCGATGACAGCCCAGACCCGCGACCTCAACGACCGCAAGACCATCGAGGATTTCGCCGCGATCGTGCAGTCGGTCGAGCGGCTGAAGCTGCTTTTGATCCTCACCGTCTGCGACATCAGGGGCGTCGGACCGGGTGTCTGGAACGGCTGGAAGGGCCAGTTGCTGCGCACGCTCTACTACGAGACCGAATTGCTGTTGACCGGCGGGTTTTCGGAAGTGTCGCGCGCGCAACGCACGGCGGCGGCGCGCGAGCGTCTGGCCGAGGCGCTTGCCGACTGGCCGGACAAGGCCCGCAAGCGCTATGTCGGCCAGCACTACGAGAATTACCTTTTGACCGTCGATCTCGCAGACCAGCTGCGCCATGCCGAATTCATTCGTGAGGCTGACGCGTCAGGCAACAAGCTTGCCACCATGGTCAAGACCCACCAGTTCGAGGCGGTGACCGAAATCACCGTGCTGGCGCAGGACCACCCCCGCCTGCTCTCGGTCATCGCCGGGGCGTGCGCCGGGGCCGGCGGCAACATTGTCGACGCGCAGATCTTCACGACGTCGGACGGCCGTGCGCTCGACACGATCCTGATCAGCAGAGAATTCGACCGCGACGAGGACGAGCGCCGGCGTGCCGAGCGTGTCGGCCGGCTGATCGAGGACGTGCTGTCGGGCAAGAGCTGGCTGCCGGAAATGATCGAGAAGCGCACCAAGCCGCGGCGCGGCTCCAAGGTGTTCAAGATCCCGCCGCGTGCCGAAATCCGCAACACGCTGTCGAATCGTTTTTCGGTCATCGAGGTCGAGGGCCTCGACCGGCCTGGGCTGCTGTCGGAGATCACCGGAACGCTTTCCGACCTGTCGCTTGACATCGCATCGGCCCACATCACCACCTTCGGCGAAAAGGTCATCGACACTTTCTATGTCACCGATCTCACTGGCCAGAAGATAGATAACCCGGCCCGCATCGCCACCATCCGCAATCGGCTGATGGCAACGCTCGAAGGCATCGTGTCCGAACGCGGCGGCAAGTCCAGGGCGGCGGCCGAGTGACAACGACCATCACTTTGTCCCAATTCCGCAGGCAGTTCCCAAAAGCATGAGCCTCGTCAAGAAATTCGCAACGGTCGCTTCCGGCACGCTGATGAGCCGCGCGCTCGGTTTCGGCCGCGAGATGCTGATGGCCGCCGCACTCGGCACCGGACCGGTCGCCGATGCCTTCAACGCCGCCTTCCAGTTTCCCAACACCTTTCGCCGGCTGTTTGCCGAGGGCGCCTTCAACGCCGCCTTCGTGCCGCTGTTCGCCAAGGAGATCGAGACCCACGGCACCGAAGGCGCCAAGCGCTTTTCCGAGGAAGTGTTCGGCGTGCTGTTCACGGCGCTGCTGGCGCTGACCATCATCATGGAATTGTCGATGCCGCTGATCGTGCGCTATCTGGTGGCGCCGGGTTTTGCCGGCACGCCGGGGAAGTTCGACACCACGGTGACGCTGGCGACGATCATGTTCCCCTATCTGATCTGCATGTCGTTGGGCGCGATGATGGCGGGCATGCTGAATTCGCTGCGCCGCTATTTCGCCGCCGCCGTGGCGCCGGTGTTCCTCAACATCATCCTGATCGGCGTGCTCGCCTATGCCTGGTACAAGGGCTCGGATGCCCTCACAGTCGGCTACGGGCTGTCCTGGGGCGTGCTTGCCGCCGGACTGGTGCAGCTGGCGATCGTCTGGGTGGCAGTGCGCCATGCCGGCATCTCGATCGGCTTTCGCCGTCCCAGAATGACGCCCGCGGTCAAGCGGCTGCTGATCCTGGCGCTGCCGGCGGCCATCACCGGCGGCATCACACAGATCAACCAGCTGATCGGCACGGCGATCGCCTCGGCGCAGAACAGCGCGGTGTCCTCGCTCGCCTATGCCGACCGCATCTACCAGTTGCCGCTCGGCGTGGTCGGTGTCGCGGTCGCCATCGTGCTGTTGCCCGAACTGTCGCGCGCGCTGAAGTCGGGCAATCTGATCGAGGCG
>NZ_RZPF01000396.1:0-5956 GCF_004022735.1 Mesorhizobium sp. M7A.F.Ca.AU.001.01.1.1 | reverse complement strand
GCCTTCGATCGTGAGCTTGCCACCCCGCATGGCGCGCCCGGCCTGGGCGCCGGCATTGCCAACGAGGCGAACCGACCCACCCCGCATGCCTTGCGCCACAAGGTCAAGGCGCATGCTTCCGCCCTCGAACACGATGCTTGCCGGATCGCTGCCGGCGACGCGAAAAATGTCGCCCACCTTCGATCCGAGCTTCGACATGCCGATCTGGATTCTTTCGACGTCGCGCCTTTCGATCCCGGCCAGCCGCTCCGGCGTCAGCGGCGACAGGTCAAGGCGCTCCGGCGGCTCGGCAACCAGGGTGAAGGTCAGCGCCTTCATGGCAGCATATCCTTCAGCGAGTAGATGAATTTCCCGAGCTTGCCGCCGTAATTGCCGGCGCTGATCCGAACCGCGCCTCTTTGCGGTCCGAGCTCTATGACAGCCTTGATGCCCGCCTTCATCGCGGCGGCAACTGCATCATTGGTCTCACCATCGATGACGATTTCCAGGACGGCGTTGATGTCGGGACCGAGTTCACTCGCGACGACGCCGCGCAGTGTCGGCGCGTAGGCTTCGTTGGCCGAGGCGATCATGCCTTTGTATTTGCCACCGATCTTGGAACCCGAACGGGCAATGCCGCCCGGAAACGGCACGATGGCGCCAGGCACCATGCCGATCGCACCGACGGCGGCCTCGGCAGCGGCCAAAGCGTTGGCGCTGCTTTGCGCCATGACAAAGAAATTGCCGCCACCGACAGCTTCCTTCGTCAGTCCGGTCGTTGCTTCGCACAGGAACTCGCCATCCATGACGGGAATACGCCAGAAATGCCTGTCGCCGATCTTCTTGGAGATTTGCCAGCCGTCGCCGAAATAACGCAGTGCCGAACCGAGCTTGAGCTCGGCGCTGCCCTGCAGCCCGGCAAAGCAGGCGGAACCCGGCGAGGTCAAAACGCACTGGCCGACACGATTGAGCAGTTGTTTCTGCAATTCGTCCGTTCCCATCGCGAAAATCATGACGCGGCAGCCCGGCCGGCCATCCGGTGTGGCCGATGGCGGCAGGTCGAGATCGATTGCCGCTTCGCAGCCGCAACCGATCACCGAGGTGGCGAAGCCGGTCATTGTGATCGCCGCCTGGCGAGCCCATTTCCGGCTCGGCGCGGTGATGACGATGGCGGTTGCGCGCATGCCGAAGGCTTCCGCGAAGGTATCGTCGATCGTTACGCCATTGATGCTCATGTTCGGCATGGCACCTCGCCGAATGGCTGTTCGCGCGCAATCGCGGAATCCGGGAAATTAAACCAGTCCAGCGACAGGCCGTAGCGCTGCTGGTGATAGTCCTCGAGCCGTCGCACCATTGCCTTGTCGACAGGCGGCTTGAGCCTCAATGCCTTGCCCCAGCGGTAATGGATGATTTCCCCGTCTTGCACGACGAGATCGCCATCCTTGAAAACATACGCCGCCTCTCCGAGCATTTTGGCGATACTGCGGTCCCTGCGATAGACAGCGACGTCGGCTGTTGCGCCGGCGCCGAGATGGCCTCGATCCGTCAAGCCGAGCAGCTTGGCTGGCGCCGCGCGCGTCATGATGGCGATTTCCTCGAACGTGTATTCGCGGTCGATTGCGGCCAGGGTAGAGAGCACCAGGGCGGATCGTGAAAGTCCGGCGGCCATTTCGGCGCGCGCTTCCCGGCTCATCAGCAGTTCGAACAGCGCCGGATAGGCGGTAAAAGGTGCACCGTTGGGATGATCGGTGGTGAAGAACACACGCCAGGGATCGTCGATCAGGAGAAAAAGCTCGAGCCCGATCGCCCACTGCATCGTGCCGTAGAAGTCCTTGCCATAGCTGTAGGGCACGATGCCGCCGCCATTGCCGTCACCGTCATGAATGACGGTCTTTTTCGGGTGTGCGCTGCCACGCGCCGAAAACTGCCGCATGACGTCGGAGGAGACCGTGACCGTCTGGCCGAACATCACCTGGCCGATATCGATGGTGACTTCCGGCGTCGCGTTGACCAGTTCGGCAAGCCGTGCGGCGGCAGAGGAAAACCCGCGTTTTCCTTCCGTGCCATAGCCATAGAACTGGAGGTGGGCGAGATGCAGCGGCAGTCCATCCGCCGCTGCAATCGTCGCAGCCGCCGTATCCGCCGATCCGGGGCTGCCCAGATTGTTGCAATGGACATGCAAGGGATGCGGCAAGCCAAGACTGTCGACGGCGGCCTGCAGCGTCTTGACGATCTTGCGCGAACTGACGCCATAGGAAGGCACGACATCATCCAGCGAGAAGGTGCGGACGTTCTCCTTGAAGGCGGCCGCCGCACCGGCGTTGATCACCTTGACCCCAAGCGCTCGCGTCGAAGCGACCGTCCAGGCGACATAGTCCTCGATCATCGTCCGGGGGGCGTCGTCGCGGATCATCGACAACAGGAAATCGTCGTTGCCGAGAATGGCAAGGGTCGCTTTGTCGATAATCGGGATGTCAGCCAGTTCGAGATGCGTGTGCAGCGCCGCTCCCGGCGACATCGCCGGCTCGACGACCGTCGTAAAGCCCATCTTTGCGTAGAGGCAGCCGGTCTGGAACGTCGACCAGCCGGCATTGGCGAGCGGCGTCATTGCTGGCCGCAGCTGATGGGCGGCATGCTGTTCGGGCAAGAGCAGCCGCGCGGTGTTCACATTGCCGCCACCGATGTGGGAGTGGATATCGATGGCGCCAGCCATCACGATGCAGCCGCTGGCTTCGACGGTCCGGTCGGCCGCCCCTCCCGCCGGCGCCGGAACGATCTTGTCGTCCTTGATCCAGAGGTCGCCTTTGCCGAGACGGCCGTTGACGGGATCGATGATGTCGCCGTCGGCGATTTTCGTCAGCATGGCAGTGGCTCGAGGAAAGCGTGGGTAGCGATCAGGCGGATGATCGTCGCGGCGGAGGGCAATTGCGAGGCCGCTTGCGCATCGATCGACCTGAGCGAGCCCGTGCGGCTGGAGTAGACAACCGCATCGTGATCGACCCCAGCCTCGCCGATGGCCATGGTGACTGCGGCGCCGGCAACCGGCTTTTCCGTTTTCGTCAGCACAATCAGCGCCATGCGTGCCCTTTTTTTCTGTAGTTGGGCCGTTGCGGCGGAGATCCGCAGGTGCAGGTCAGCTTCGCCGGCAGCGATCATGCGCTCCACATCGCAGCGCCAGGGATCGAATTCAGGGAGGCCGCGCGCAAAGCCGGTGCGCAGCGGAAAACCTGTCATCCAGGCCGAGGCGAGCGCGCTTCCCCACCCGTTTTCGCTCGCCGGCAGATAAAGGCCGGATGCGCGCGATTTGCGATTGAGATCGGCGATCAGTCCTTGCAGCATCTCCAATGCCAAGCCTTCGGCGGCGTGGCCTGAAAACAGGAACACGGGAAAATGCGCGGCCGCCAGAGCTTTGGCAAAATCATTGAAATTCGACACCGGTTGCGATGTACGCCGCCCTTTGTACTGTGCCCTCAGTGCCGCCAGCGTGGCGGTGAGGCTAGCTTGGCCACAGGAAAGTTGCGTTGCCTTGCGTCCGCCGTTCAGCGGCGGCACAGACATCCCGTTTGGGCCTACCACGAAGAACGCGCGCTGGTTGCCGGTCGAGAGGTCGGGAACCGTCCCGGCAAGTTCGCCGACAAGACCATGATGGATCCGCGGGAGCTCGCCCACGATCACCACGACATCGGCACGCCGGCGCGTCTCTCCGGGGGCGACGGTCATTGCCCCCTTGTCGGTAAAAAGCGCGGTCTCTCGGGCAAGTGCCGCACCATCGGCATGGTCGTATGCCGCGCCAGCCCGCTCAGCCAGCGCGATCGCCGCCCTCGTGCCATCTATATCCGTATCAAAGCTGAAAACCGGGCACCGACTTGACGACAATAGCGACGCGGCATGCGCAGCCGCGTGCTCAATCAGCGCTTCCCGGTTGCCGATCCAAGCAACCGCCATTCGCTAAACTACTTTCTGGTGCCGGCTCGATCCTAGACGAAACTGGATTGGCCGTGAACCCCACCCTGCAGCGGATCAGCGAATGTTTTCATACGCGTCAACAAATTCCGACCCTGCTTAGTCATATTTGACGTAAGCGAAGCGTTGATCGGTCAGTGGAGTGCCCTCCAGTGCCCCGCCTTCCTTGGCCGGCTGCCACTGGACAACGTCCTCGATCTTTTTCGCCAACTCGAAATCCTTGTCGGTAATGCCTTTCGCCGCGTGATTCGTCAGGCGCACCTCGACCCAGGCATAGGAGGCGGTGATATCAGGATGGTGCCACGCCGCCTCGGCGAGATGACCAACCGTGTTGATGACCATGAGCGTCGATTTCCAGCTGTGGGTCTTGTATTTGCGCCGGATCCAGCCGTTTTCATAACGCCATTTCGGCAACTCCTTCTCAAGCCGGTCGGCGATCTCGGCTTCCGAATAGACCTTTTCCTTGACTGTCTCGTTCATCTCGACCTCCGCGAATTGCTCGGTCTGTCACACGCCGGAGCCGGCAAACACGTATGCGTTCTCTTTGGCTTGCCCCATCGACGAAAACAGTTATCATGGTACCGGGCACCTAAACTTCCATGATGCATCCATGATGCACCCATCGGGGGGCAGATGTCGAATTCTGTTACCATACGAGTGCCCGCTCGCCTGCACCTTGGCTTCCTTGATCTCAATGGCGATGCTGGACGGCGGTTCGGCAGCGTCGGGCTTCCATTGAGCGAACCCGAAACCGTCGTCACCCTGTCGCGGTCCAGCGAGACCATCGTCGAAGGCTCCGAGAGCACCCGCGCCAGCGAGCATCTATCGACGCTCTGCAAGCATCTTGGCATTCGCGGCCAGCACCATCTGGTGGTAGAGCAGTCGATCCCCAGTCATGCGGGTCTGGGCTCCGGCACACAGATCGCCCTTGCCGTCGCCTCGGCGTTGCGCACGCTCCACAATCTGCCTCTGGACATCGCCGGCGACGCTAACCTGCTCGAGCGGGGCGGCCGATCCGGCATCGGCATCGCAAGTTTCGAAGACGGCGGCGTCATAGTCGACGCCGGCAAGAACGACCGCGGCGGAACGCCTCCGGTCGTCGCGCGGCTGCCGTTTCCGGAAGAGTGGCGCGTCCTCCTCATCCTCGACCATTCCGGGCATGGACTGCATGGAGCAGCCGAGGTTGCGGCGTTTCGCTCGCTGCCGCCATTCCCAACGGCAGGCAGTGGGGAGATCTGCCGGAGGGTGCTGATGGGCATAATGCCGGCTTTGGTCGAGCGGGACCTTCCGGCATTCGGCGCCGCCGTCACCGCGATACAGATGCTGATCGGCAGCCATTTCGCCCCGGCCCAGGGCGGCGTGTTCACCTCGAAGCGGGTCGAGATGGTGGCCCACTGTCTCAATGAAGCAGGCGCCGTCGGCATCGGCCAGAGTTCCTGGGGGCCGACAGGCTTTGCCTTCGCGCCATCGCAGGACGCCGCACTCAAGTTCGTCGACGCGGTTCGGAAGACGACAGTTGAGGGCGGCCTTGAGGTCAAGATCGTCAAGGGCAGGAACTCCGGCGCGAAGATCAGTTCAACCAGGCTGGATCTCGTCGGCAGCTGACGCTTCAGTTTCAGGCAGAAAGGCAAGAAATGGCCCGCAAACACATCCTGCACATGCTGACACCGTTGAAGCAGATGAGCCCCTTCGACGTGAACATGGCGCTCGACGCAGGTTTCGACGCCGTCGTCCCCTATGTCGATGTGGGCCTGGCCGAAGTGACGGGACTGGTCCAGGACGCGATCTTTTCACGCCCGCCGGATGCGGGTGTCGACACCGGCATCTTCATCGCCGGGAAGGATGCCTCGTTGGCGCTCGACATGTTCGACGCCGCGAAGAAGGCGATGGTGCCGCCTTTCCAGGTTTCGGTATTTGCCGATCCAGCCGGCTCGTTCACCACAGCCGCGGCGATGGTGGCCAAGGTCGAAAAGGCGCTGGAGAAGAAATTCCAGCGTGCGCTCAGGGATACGAG
>NZ_RZPF01000395.1:0-5983 GCF_004022735.1 Mesorhizobium sp. M7A.F.Ca.AU.001.01.1.1 | reverse complement strand
CGTGCTGAAAGCGCTGTCGCTCGGCGCCAAGGCCGTCGGCGTCGGACGCTACTATCTGTTTCCGCTCGCGGCGGCCGGCCAGCCCGGCGTGGAACGGGCGCTCGAACAGATGCGGGTCGAGATCGAACGCGGCATGAGGCTGATGGGCTGCAGCTCGATCGAACAATTGTCGCGCAACAATCTCCGTTTCAGGTAATCTCGACCCATGAAATCCTCGCTCGAAGACACGCTGCTTGCCGCGATCCGCACCATTCCGGACTATCCCAAGCCCGGCATCCTGTTTCGCGACATCACCACGCTGCTTGGCAATGCGCGCGCCTTCCGCCGCGCCATCGACGAACTGGTGCATCCCTATGCCGGCCAGAAGATCGACAAGATCGCCGGCATCGAGGCGCGCGGCTTTATCCTTGGCGGCGCCGTCGCCCATCAGCTCTCGGCCGGTTTCGTGCCGATCCGCAAGAAGGGCAAGCTGCCCTACGAGACGGTGCGCGTCGCCTACAGCCTGGAATACGGGCTGGACGAAATGGAGATGCACAAGGACGGTGTTGCTCCGGGCGAGAAAGTGATCCTGGTCGACGATCTGATCGCCACCGGCGGCACGGCTGAAGCGGCGGTCAAGCTGCTGCGCCAGATAGGTGCCGACATCCTCGCCGCCTGTTTCGTCATCGACCTGCCGGACCTCGGCGGCCGTGCCAAGCTGGAGGCGCTCGGCGTGCCGGTGCGGACGCTGATTGGGTTCGAGGGGCATTGAGGGGCAGTTCTTCCTTCTCCCCTTGTGGGAGAAGGTGGATCGGCGCGCAGCGCCGAGACGGTTGAGGGGTGGGTGACGGAGTGCCGTCGGCGCCAAGCTGGAGCACCCCTCATCCGACCGAGCTTCGCTCGGCCACCTTCTCCCACAGGGGGAGAAGGAAGAAACCTACTCCACCTTCACCAGCACGGCGCTCTCGAACTCCAGCACCTTGGCGCCGGTCGAATCGAAAGCTTCCGAACGCAGCGCCAGCAGCCGCCAGCCGGGGCGTGAGGCAATCGGGCGGTGCGACAGCGCGGTGCGCGTGAAGGTGATGGTTTGCCCGGCATAGACCGGCTTCAGCCATTTCAGGTTCTTGAAGCCAGGCGAGGGGCCGAATTCCGGCACCGGACCGGGGCCGCTCCACGCAGCGATCTCGGCGTCCATGCGGTTTTCGAGATTGAGTTTCATCCAGGTGGCGGCGGTGTGCCAGCCGGATGCGCAGAGCCCGCCGAGCACGCTTTTCTTCGCGGCCTCCTCGTCGGTATGGAAGATCTGCGGGTCGTATTTGCGGGCGAAGGCCTTGATCGCCTCGGGCTCGAATGTGTGCGAGCCGAGCGTCACCGTGGTGCCGATACGAAAGAACTCGTCCAGTGTCATGCTTGGCTCCCCGCGGCATCGCGCGTGAGGAACATGGCGGAGTTCTCGAGCTCGAAGACGCTTTCGCCGCGCTGGTTGAACAGTTCGCTGCGCATTGTAACGAAGCCGAGTTGCGGCTTCGATTTGGACAGGCGCTTGGCAACGACCACCAGGGTGCCGGTCAGTTGATCGCCGGCCAGGACCGGCTTCTTCCATTTGACCTGATCGACGCCGGGCGCGCCCTGGCAGGTCGAGTCCAACAGGAAGGCATCGCACAGCATGCGCATGAACATGGCGCAGGTGTGCCAGCCCGACGCCGCCAGCCCACCGAGGATGCTGGCCTTGCCGGCTTCCTCGTCGAGATGCATCGGCTGCGGGTCGAATTCTCCGGCGAATTCGACGATCTCGGCGGCACTCACGAGCTTCGAGCCGAGGTCGATCGATGCACCCTCGATGAAGTCCTCATAGGCCCATGTTTTTATCTCTGCGGTCATGGTCTGGAATCCGGCTTGTCGACCCACGATCCTCAGGATCGGGGTTTCCGGATGCAGGCCGGCGTTCATTTGGTCAAGCGATTTCTACTGCGCCAGCCTGTGGCAGCCGATCGACAGGCCCACTCAGAGCCAGCCGCGGCGGCGGAAATACCAGAAGGGCAGGATCGCCGACAGCACCATCATGGCGATGGCGAAGGGATAGCCAAGTTCCCATTTCAACTCGGGGATGACGTCGAAATTCATGCCGTAGATCGAGGCGACCAAAGTCGGCGGCAGGAAGATGACGGCGGCGACCGAAAAGATCTTGATGATGGCGTTCTGCTCGATCGAGATCATGCCGAGCGTCGCGTCGAGCAGGAAGGAGATCTTCTGCGACAGGAAGGTGGCGTGGTCGGCGAGTGACAGCACGTCGCGAGACAGCGTCTTGATGCGCGCCTTGGTGTCCTTGCTCATCTTGGTGCGGGTCGAGGCATGGGCGAAAAAGCCCGCCAGGCGCTGCAGCGAGATCAGGCTGTCGCGGATCGAAGACGCGATGTCCTCCTTGCGGCCGATGGCTTTCAACAATTCCTGGAAGTCGCGATTGCGCTTGGAAACCTTGGTCGATCGCGCCTCGAAGATATCGCGCGAGATCGCCTCGATGTCACGGCCGGCACGCTCCAGAATGTCGGCGAGACGGTCGACGATCGCCTCCAGCAAGCCGATCAGGATGGTGTCGCCGCTGGTGCAGCCGGTCGCCACCTTCTCGGCGCGCTGCGGAAAGGTCTTGAAGGCCTTCGGCTCATGGTAGCGCACAGTGATCAACCTTGTGCCGGCGAGCACGAAGGTGACCGGCGACATCAAGGGATCGTCGACCTCGGTCTGCGCGGGCAGGGTTGCGGTCATGAAGTAGGCGCCGTCCTCGACATAGAGGCGGCTCGAAATCTCGATCTCCTCCATCTCCTCGCGCGTCGGAATGGCAACGCCGAGCCAGCTCTCGATCGTCGCTTCCTCTTCCTTTGTCGGGTTGAACAGGTCCGCCCAGACGATGGTCTCGCTGTTTGCCAGGAGATCGTCGACGACGCGCAGGCGATCATTGTCCACGACGAAGGCCTTGATCATCGCCTGATTCCCTTGCTGGGGCCAAAGGGTGCGTTCGGATTGACGCGTCGTGTTGGATTGCACGGTTCCTGGCGCCAGCGCCGACCGTGCGTCTGCCGCTTAGACCTGTGACGTGACAAAATCAAGACAAGCCCGAATCGGGCCGGGGGACGGCCCTCGCGGCTCGGAAGCCGCGTCAGCGGATCGATCTAAAGACTGGCTAGAGTGACCTCCAAGTCCTCGTATGCGCCGACGAGGGCATCCGCGCCATGTCGCAACAGAGCATCGCCATGAGTGCCGGTGCAATGACTGCCAGCGGTAAATCCGATCACGCGCATACCTGCTGCCTTGCCCGCCAGGACGCCATTCACGCTGTCCTCGACCACGATGCACTCCTTTGCATGAACACCGATCGTGTCCGCCGCATGCAAGAACAGGTCTGGTTCCGGCTTTCCATTGACGACCATGTCCGATGAAAAAATATTAGGATCGAAAAGGTCGACAAGGCCCGTGTGTTCGAGTTTCCAACGCAATCGGGCCAGCGGCGTGCTTGACGCCACACATCTCCATGCGGCGAGCCGGCCAATCACATTCCCTGCATCGGGTAAGGCCGCCAGATTCTTACGCAAGCGTTCGTTGGTGTGGTCGGCAAGCTGTTCAAAAAAGAGCGGAGAGAGCGGCTTGGCTCGCTCTTGGCCGATCGCTTCGAGCTTCGCCTGCCACATAGCGGGAGACAATCCCATGAAGGCTTGCGTATAGGCGCTTGGTTCGAACGTGATGCCGGCCGCCGCCAGATATTCAAGCTCGGTTGCCTGGTATATCTCCTCGCTGTTCACGAGGACGCCGTCACAATCAAATATTATCAGCTTTATAGGCGACACTTTGGGCCTGATATCTGGTGGTCGGCTCAGCCGGCCCGCGGACAGTCTCGAAGGACTTCCATCAAATCACGTGTTGAACTTGAACAGCAGGATGTCGCCGTCCTGGACGACATATTCCTTGCCTTCGTCGCGGGCCTTGCCGGCTTCCTTGGCCGCCACTTCGCCGCCCAGTGTGACGAAGTCATTGTAGGCGATGGTCTGGGCGCGGATGAAGCCGCGCTCGAAATCGGTGTGGATGACGCCGGCGGCCTGGGGGGCCTTGTCGCCCTTATGGATGGTCCAGGCGCGCGTCTCCTTCGGCCCGACGGTGAAGTAGGTGATGAGGTGCAACAGATCGTAGCCGGCGCGGATGACCTTGTTGAGGCCGGGCTCGTCGAGGCCGAGCGAGGACAGGAATTCCATCTCTTCCTCATCGGAGAGCTGTGCGACCTCGGCTTCGATGGCGGCCGAGATCACCACGGTGCCGGCGCCCTGGGCGGTCGCCATCTTTTCCACGGCCCTGGTGTGCTCGTTGCCGGTGGCTGCGTCGGCCTCGGCGACGTTGCAGACATAGAGCACGGGATGCGAGGTCAGAAGGTTCAGGCCCTGCAGGATGCGCAAATCTTCGGCCGAAATATCCTTGAGCAGGATGCGGGTCGGCTTGCCGGCCTGCAGCAGTTCTAGCGCTGCCTCCATCATCGGCAGCACTGACGTCGCTTCCTTGTCCTTGCTGCCGGCGCGCTTGCGGAATTGCACGATGCGGCGCTCGAGGCTGTCGAGGTCGGCGAGCATCAGCTCGGTTTCGACCGTCTCGGCATCGGCCACCGGGTCGATGCGGCCCTCGACATGGGTAATGTCGTCATCCTCGAAGCAGCGCAGCACATGCACGATGGCGTCGACCTCGCGGATGTTGGCGAGGAACTGGTTGCCCAGCCCTTCGCCCTTCGAGGCGCCGCGCACCAGACCGGCAATGTCGACGAAGGAGATGCGGGTCGGGATGATCTCCTTTGACTTGCCAATCGCCGCGATCTTCTGCAGGCGCGGATCGGGCACCGCGACCTCGCCGGTATTCGGTTCGATGGTGCAGAACGGATAGTTGGCGGCCTGCGCCGCAGCCGTTCTGGTCAACGCGTTGAAAAGCGTCGACTTGCCGACGTTGGGCAAGCCAACGATGCCGCATTTGAAACCCATTTTGTCCGGTCCTATCGGGAAATAGAAATTTGATCAGGGCTATGGGCGATAGGGGTGATCAACGTCAAGCCCTTCGGTTCCCTTGATGCTCAGTCCTTGCCGCCGAACAGCTTCTTCAGCATGGCGGCCATCGGACCGCTTTCCGGCAGCTTGGCCAGGGGCTGTTGGGGCCGTGCTTGGCGGACGTGACTTTGCTGCTTCTGCGCCGGCTGCTTAGGTGCCGATTTTTCGGGCTCCGGCCCGGCCTTGCCCTGGACGGCGAGACTGGCTTTGTTCATGAAGCCGGATTCGTCGCCTTTGGCGATCATGGCGGCGTTGTCGGCGATCGCGTCGAGCAGCGGGTCAAGCCATTCGCGGTCGGCCTTGTCGAAATCGCCGAGCACATGGTGCTGGACCATTTCCTTGACGCCTGGATGGCCGACGCCGATGCGTACGCGGCGATAGGCGTTGCCGACATGGCCATCGATCGAACGGATGCCGTTATGGCCGCCGGCGCCGCCGCCGGTCTTTATGCGCAGCTTGCCTTCGGCAAGATCGATCTCGTCATAGAAGACGGTGAGCGCGGAAAGCTCGAGCTTGTAGAAGCGCAGCGCTTCGCCGACCGACTGGCCGGACAGGTTCATGAAGGTCTGCGGCTTGATCAGGACGACTTTTTCGCCGCCGAGCGAGCCCTCGGCGATCAGGCCCTGAAATTTCTTCGACCAGGGCGAAAAGGAATGGCGGCGGGCGATTGCGTCCGCCGCCATGAAACCGACATTGTGCCGATTGCCGGCGTATTTCGCGCCCGGATTGCCGAGACCTGCAAACAGCAGCATCGCCTGCTCCGGGCGTGAAAGAGTTACTTCTCTTCGGCGGCAGGAGCCGCTTCAGGTGCAGCCGCTTCAGCCGTCTCTTCCGTCTCCGGCTTCATCGCCGACGAACCGGCAATGGTCGCGATGGTGAAGTCGCGGTCGGAGATCACAGGCTTGACCCCAGCCGGCAGCTTGACCGCCGAG
>NZ_RZPF01000394.1:0-6024 GCF_004022735.1 Mesorhizobium sp. M7A.F.Ca.AU.001.01.1.1 | reverse complement strand
GTCCAGACGACGGCATAGAAGGCGATCTCGATGCCGAGCGTCCAGTAGACGCTGTCCACCCATGGCGCGTAAGGGGCGAACAGGCCGGTGCGGACGAGCCTGACGACGGCATCGGTCGGCCAGCTGAGGCCGACGATCAAAAGCACCGCCGCAGTGACCGGCGCACAGATCCACACGGCCGGCGCCAGCCGTTTCACCCTGGCTTCGAAAACCGCAGGGGTGTCGACCTTTCGGCGCTGAAGGCGATGACGAAGCCGCTGATGACGAAGAAGATCTGGACGCCGACCCAGCCGGATTCGACCCAGGCGCCTATTGCCGGCTGCGGGGGAACGCCGCCCGTGGCGCGCGCCGAAACACCGTCAGGATACGCCCACACCCAGAAGCCATAGTGGTAGACCATGACCATGACGGCGGCGAGAAAGCGCAGGATGTCGACGCCGCCAAATGTAATCTTCTGCTGAGCCATGCGACCTTTGTCGATGGCCCCCCGCGAACGACTTTAGGGTGCATTGCTGCGTCGCACAATAAAAGTATTGCTTGCCGATCGAAAAGGTCGTCCGCGGCCCACCTTCAGTGGCTCAAAGGCCGATCCCACGTTCCTTCAGCGCCGCAGTGATCTCGTCGAGGATGACCGGATCGTCGATGGTTGCCGGCATGGCCCATTCCTCCTTGTCGGCGATCTTCTGCATGGTGCCGCGCAGGATCTTGCCCGATCGCGTCTTGGGCAGGCGCTTGATCGTCACCACCGTCTTGAAGGCGGCGACCGGGCCGATGCGTTCGCGCACCAGGCCGACCACCTCGTTCTCGATGGAGCCGATATCGCGGGTCACACCCGCATTCAGCACCACGAAGCCCAGCGGAACCTGGCCCTTCATGGCGTCGGCAATGCCGATGACCGCGCATTCGGCGACATCGGGATGGGCCGAAAGCACCTCTTCCATGGCGCCGGTTGACAGGCGGTGGCCGGCGACATTGATGATGTCATCGGTGCGGGCCATGACGTAGAGATAGCCGTCCTCGTCGACCATGCCGGCATCCGCCGTCTTGTAGAAGCCGGGGAACTCGTCGAGATAGGCTTGGCGGAACCGTTGATCGGCATTCCACAGCGTTGGCAGGCAGCCGGCCGGCAGCGGCAGTTTGATCACCACATTGCCCAGCGTGCCGCGCTTCACCTCATGGCCAGCATCGTCGAGCACGCGGATGTCGTAGCCGGGCATCGGCACGCCGGGCGAGCCGTATTTCACCGGCAGCAGGCCAAGGCCGGCGGGATTGATCGTCATCGGCGAGCCGGTCTCTGTCTGCCACCAATGGTCGACCACAGGCACATTCAGCTTCTGCTCCGCCCATTTGATGGTTTCCGGGTCGGCGCGCTCGCCGGCAAGAAACAGCGTGCGGAACTTCGAGAGGTCGTGTTTGGCAATGAACTCGCCCTTCGGGTCCTGCCCCTTGATGGCGCGGAATGCGGTCGGCGCGGTGAACAGCGCGACCACGCCATGCTCCGCTATCACCCGCCAGTAGGTGCCGGCATCGGGCGTGCCGACAGGCTTGCCCTCGAACAGGATGCTGGTGCAGCCATGCAGCAGCGGTCCGTAGACGATGTAGGAATGGCCGACCACCCAGCCGACATCGGATGCCGCCCAGAACACCTCGCCCGGCTTGACGCCGAACTCGTTTTCCATCGTCCATTTCAGTGCGACCATATGGCCGCCATTGTCGCGCACGATGCCCTTGGGCTGCCCGGTCGTGCCCGATGTGTAGATGATGTAGAGCGGATCGGTGGCAAGCACCGGCACGCAGTCGACATTGGCGCCCGCTGCCCGTTCGCGGGCGACGGCATCGGCGTAGTCGATGTCGAAATGCTCCTTCAACTCGCAGCGCAACTGGTCGCGCTGCAGGATCAGGCAGGCGTCCGGCTTGTGGCGGGAGATCTCGATCGCCTTGTCGAGCAACGGCTTGTAGGCAACGACGCGGCCTGGCTCCAGGCCACAGGATGCCGAAATGATCAGCTTCGGCCTGGCATCGTCGATGCGGGTGGCAAGCTCATGCGAGGCGAAGCCGCCGAAGACCACCGAATGCACCGCGCCGATGCGGGCGCAGGCGAGCATGGCGATGGCCGCCTCGGCCACCATCGGCATGTAGATGATGACGCGGTCACCCTTGCCGATGCCGCGGTTCTTCAGCACCGAAGTCAGCGCGACGACCTCGCGCTTCAGCTCGGCATAAGTGAACTTTTTCACGGTTCCGGCAATCGCACTGTCATGGATCAGCGCGATCTGGTCGGCGCGGCCGCCGGCGACGTGGCGGTCGATGGCATTGTAGCAGGTGTTGCAGGTGGCGCCGGTGAACCAGCGGCCATAGACACCGGCATTGGCGTCGAACACCTTGTCCCAGGGCGAATACCAGTCGATGGCGCCGGCCGCATCCGCCCAGAATTGTTCCGGATCGCGTTTCCAGCCTTCATAGACCTCGTGATAGCGTGAAGCCATCCATACCTCCCCGGGAAATGTTTTTCTTCCTTCCAGATAGCGCGCTCTACCCTTGGCCGCAAATCCACGCCATTGTGACGACGGCATCGACCTGGCGCTTGGGGGCAAGCAGTTATGAACTGCGAGACGGGACTGGGGTGGTGATGTCTGCTGCTGTGCGGATCATCGGGCGCTTTTCGCTATCATCGGTCATGGGCGCCGTACTTGCTATGTCCACCGGAACCGCTGAAGCCGGCGATGCCGCGGCACGGCACATCATCGGCTTTTCGCCGGATGGCGCTTATTTCGCCTTCGAGCAATATGGAACGCTCGACGCCGGCGCCTCGGACTCCGGCTGGTCTGAGATCGACGTCATCGATACCCGTACGGATCGGTTCGTTGGCGGTAAGCCGATCCTCGTCGTCGATGAGACGGAGGAGGCGACACTGACGCTGGAGCAGGCGAGGGCGCAGGCCGCCGCTCAGGCGGCGCCCATTCTCGCCCATTATGCAATCACATCCCCAGCCGAGCAGACAGCGTCCGACAAATTCACCTTTCCGGGTGAAATGGTTGCCTACAACGACATCTCCCGCCTCGAACAGGTGTCGCAGAAATGGCTGTCGCCGCTCCATGGCGAAACGGGCGTTTCGACCATCCAGCTCGACGAGATCCTGGCAGCCAGCACGAGCGATTGTTCGGCGAGTTTCGCAACGACGGAGCAGCGCGACACATCTGGCAAGGCACTCGGCTTCCGGCTGACGCTGCAAGGCCAGGACGGCAAGCCGTTCAAGATCCTGCACGAGGACAAGACCGTGCCGGGCTCAAGAAACTGCCCGACCTCCTACAGCCTGTCGGAATCCTACGAACTTACCCCGGCCGGCAAGCCGGCGGTGATCGTTGTGCTGGTGCAGCGTTTCAGCCAGGGTTTCGAGGGGCGCGATCGCCGCTTCCTCGCGGTGACCGGGGAGCCACGCTGAGAGGTCACGCCCAAGCGCTGGCAGCCGATCTGTCTGAAGGTTGTTTCTAGATCGGCAGGGCCACAAGCATGAGGCCAATGCCGCCAGCGATCAAAATGGCTGTCGCCAGCGCTTTTCTATGACGTTCGAAGCTCGTCGGAGCTCGCTCCCAATTGTAACGCATACGCTATCTCCCCAATACCCAGGCAGGTTTTACCTTACTTAGGGGAAGAAATGCAACGTCCGCTGCCGGCAGCCCGCTGTTTGTCACGTTTCATCGATAACTATTTCTGGGCCGAATGCGGCCGGGAAGACGCAACCGAGCAGGTTCTAACGCGACTGGCGCGGAGAATCTGTCAGCAAGGCCGTTGGTCCGTGCACCGGGCTCCCGTGATCGGCCGATAGACAGCGCTCCACCTCCGCGCTATCTGATTTCCGGGATGAGCATGGCTTGGAGGGGGCGTGGTGGAAATAGTCTCTGGAACCGTTCTGCGGCTGGCCGAGGATGCCTCGGTGCAGCATGTGGGCGATGGCGCAGTCGTGCTTTTGGCGCGCAGCGGCCAGCTCTATACATGCAACGGCACGACCGAAGCCTTTCTCGACAAGGTGGACGGCGCGCGCAACCTCGACCAGATCGTCGACCTGCTGTGCGAGGAGTTCGAGGTCGACAAGGGGACGCTCGATCAGGACATGGCGGCACTGGCCACGGATCTGATCTCGGAAGGTATCCTCGCCGCGCCAGGTGCTTGATGGCTGACGGCCCGCTCCTGCGCGCTCTTTTTCGCTGCCATCTCTGGGCGAGCGCGCGGCTGATGCCGGTCCTTGTCACCAACCGGAGCTTCGAGGAGGTGCTCAGATGGGCGCCGCTCGCCTCGTCGACGCCCTATCGCGGTCTGCCGTCCGCCTACATCGTCGAGAGCGTCAACCGCACGGTCCGCCACCCCTGGCTGATGCGTGACCGCAGGTGCTTGAGGGAAGGTCTGCTCGGTCATCGTTTCCTGCGACTAGCCGGCTTCGATCCGGACCTGCGCTTCGGCGTCGAACCGCAGTCGATGCAAGCGCAGCGTCTATCGGCGCATTGCTGGGTCTGCCTCGACGGCAAGCCGGTGGTCAGCGACAAGCTTCCCGGCATGGTCGAGATCTATCGTCATCATGCCGATGCCGTAAAGGCGCGTCCCGCTTGACCAGACCTTCAGCCTGCTATGGCCTCAACGGCCTGATCCTTGGCATATCGGCCGAGCGCTCCGAGCTGTGGCAGGATTTCGACCGGATGCTGGGCAGCCTGCGCATAGGGGAACCCGTCGCGCCGGACTTTCGTCTTGAGATCACCGAAACAGACACGCTGGACGAGACACCCAATGGATCCCTGGTCTTCGATGGCGAGGTGCCGGAGGATGGTCCCTGCCGGATGATCGAGGATGGCGGCATTGTCCATCTGGTCTTTCCCGGGCGCCAAACCGTTGCGATCAATGGTGGGGAAGGTTGGGCCGAACTCCGGATTAGCACCGGTACGAAAGCCGCCTGGACGCCGTCGATGTTGGTCCTGGATGCCGCGCTCGACGCCGGTGGCCAGCATATGCTGCATACGGCCGGGCTGACCTTGCCTGACCGCGATGCGGTGGTGCTGATCCACGCCCCGAGCGGCACCGGCAAGACCACGACGTCGCTGGCGCTGGCAACACAGGGCTTTGGCCTCTGCTCCGACGACGCCATGATCCTGAATGTCGCTTCGGGCAAGGTTGTAGCCTGGGGCTTGCCGCGCGCCGTCAAAATCCACCGGAAGACTGCCGAAATGATCCCGCAGGTGGCGCCATGCCTTGGCCAGACGTGGGATCGCAACGGCGAACAGCCGGTCTCGTTAGAACGGTTGGGCGGTATCATCCGGGTGGAAAACGCATCCGCCCGGCCGGTGGCGGCGCTTCTGCACCTGGCGCGTTCCGCCGACGGGCAGACCCGGCTCGTCGCCATGGCCAGGACCGACGCGATGGTGGCGCTGGCAGTCGACAATGTCCGCACCGGCATGACCGGGCTGCTGCCGATGCAGAAGCGCAGGCTGGCGACCATCGCCGGGCTGGTCAATGCGGTGCCGACCTTCCAGCTCGAAGTAGGCGCGCGCCCGGCTGACGCTGCGGCGCTGATCCGCGGCACCCTGGATTGACGTCAAGTCAGGCTACTTGCGGCCTGGCCTTGGCCAATCTCTGAATCCACCGGAAGGCGTCGCGGCGCAGGCGCGAGCCCAGTCTGTCCCTGGAATTGACGCCAAGCAGCGTATTCGTTGTGATCAGCCGCCTGGCCAGCCGTATGGAGAGGTCGGGCTTGATGCGGCCGGCGAGTTCGAGCGCGCGGCTCTCGTCGAACAGCTGGCCGGTCACATTGAGCACGATTGCCAACTCCAGTTCGATGCCGGTCATACGGGCAGCGTCGAACAGGCGTGCTTCCGCTTCGGGTGATTGCAGCGCCCGCACGCCTTGCAGCACGTCCACGCAAAGCTGCAGGCGGTGGAATTTGTGGCCGCCGGCGGCGTGCACGATGGCGATCGTTAGAAGAGCCGCCGGCGGCCACAAATTCCACCGCCTGCAGCTTTGCGTGGACGTGCTGCAAGG
>NZ_RZPF01000393.1:0-6038 GCF_004022735.1 Mesorhizobium sp. M7A.F.Ca.AU.001.01.1.1 | reverse complement strand
GGTCGGAGGCCGGCTGGTACTTGTGCACCTGCCGGTCGATTTCGAGAAAGCCTGTTACCTTGCCCATAGTCCAGTTCCTGCTGTCCAGATGGTGCGGTTTTCGCCGCACCCGTTAACCCCTTGAGGCAGCCATGGCAACCTTGCGCCGGAGGTCAAACTGTCGATGAAGATGGGCCGGGAAGCCTGGGCTCCCCGGCCATTGCAAAGCCTATTCCGCCGCAACGCCCATGCGCATGCGTTCCATCTCGATCAGGGCGCGGCGGTATTCGACCGGCATGATCTTGCGGAACTTCGGCCGGAACGTCGCCCAGTCGTCGAGAATCTCGCGACCACGTACCGACCCGGTGTAGTGCACATGGTTCGAGATCAGCTGGTAGAGCCGCTCCTCGTCATGGCTGGTCATGTCGCCGGAGACGTCGACGCGGCCCTTGTGGTCGAGGTCGCCGCCATGGTGCAGCAGCCTTTCCATCAGATCGTCTTCTTCCGGAACCGGCTCCAGCTCGACCATCGCCATGTTGCAGCGCTCGGCGAAATCGCCCGCCTCGTCGAGCACGTAGGCGACGCCGCCAGACATGCCGGCGGCGAAGTTGCGGCCGGTCTTGCCGATGACGACGACGATGCCGCCAGTCATGTACTCGCAGCCATGATCGCCGACGCCTTCGACGACGGCGGCGACGCCCGAATTGCGCACGGCGAAACGCTCGCCGGCGACGCCGGCGAAATAGGCTTCGCCCTCGGTTGCGCCATAGAGCACCGTGTTGCCGACGATGATGGATTCAGCCGCGACGATCTTGGCCTCTTCCGGCGGCCGAATGACGATGCGGCCGCCCGACAGGCCCTTGCCGACATAGTCGTTGCCGGCGCCGACAAGCTCGAACGAGATGCCGCGCGCCAGGAAGGCGCCAAAGGACTGGCCGGCAGTGCCGGTCAGCTTCACCGATATCGTATCCTCGCGCAGGCCCTTGTGCTTGAAGCGCTTGGCCACTTCGCCCGACAGCATGGCGCCCGCGGAGCGGTCGACATTGCGGATATCGACCTCGATCTTGACCGGCAGCTTGCTCTCGAGCGCCGGCTTGGCCAGTTCGATCAGCTTGCGGTCGAGCACGTCGTCGATCGGGTGCTTCTGCCGCTCGGTCCAGTGCACCGCTTCATGCGGCGCATCCGGCTTGAAGAACATCTTCGAGAAATCGAGCCCGCGCGCCTTCCAGTGCACGATCAGGTCGCGCTTTTCCAGAAGATCGGTGTCGCCGATGATCTGGTCGATATGGGTGTAGCCCATCTCGGCGAGCAGCTCCCTCACCTCTTCCGCGACGTAGAAGAAGAAGTTGATGACATGCTCGGGCGTGCCCTTGAAGCGCTTGCGCAGCACCGGATCCTGCGTCGCGACGCCGACCGGACAGGTGTTGAGATGGCATTTGCGCATCATGATGCAGCCGGCCGCGATCAGCGGTGCGGTCGAGAAGCCGAACTCGTCGGCGCCGAGCAGCGCGCCGATGATGACGTCGCGCCCTGTGCGCAAGCCACCATCGACCTGCAGCGCAACGCGCGACCGCAAGCCGTTCAGCACCAGCGTCTGGTGTGTCTCGGCAAGGCCCATTTCCCACGGGCTGCCGGCATGCTTGAGCGACGTCAGCGGCGAGGCACCGGTGCCGCCATCATAGCCCGAAATTGTGATGTGGTCGGCGCGCGCCTTGGCGACGCCCGCCGCAACCGTGCCGACGCCGACTTCCGACACCAGCTTGACCGACACGTCGGCTGCCGGATTGACGTTCTTCAGGTCGTAGATCAGCTGTGCCAGATCCTCGATCGAATAGATGTCGTGATGCGGCGGCGGCGAGATCAGGCCGACGCCCGGCGTCGAATGCCGGACCTTGGCGATGGTGGCGTCGACCTTGTGGCCGGGCAGCTGACCGCCCTCGCCGGGCTTGGCACCCTGCGCCACCTTGATCTGCATCATGTCGGAGTTGACGAGGTATTCGGCCGTGACGCCGAAACGTCCCGAGGCGATCTGCTTGATCGCCGAGCGTTCCGGGTTCTTGCCGCCGCCCGGCAGCGGCAGATAGCGGTCGGCCTCTTCGCCGCCCTCGCCGGTGTTCGACTTGCCGCCGATCTGGTTCATCGCGCGCGCCAGCGTCGTGTGCGCTTCGCGCGAGATCGAGCCGAACGACATCGCTCCGGTCGAGAACCGCTTGACGATGTCGGCCGCCGGCATGACGTCGTCGAGCGCCACCTTCTTGCGGCCGGTTTCCCCGGCCAGCTTGAGCTTGAACAGGCCGCGAATGGTCTGGGCGCGGGCCGTCTCGCTGTCGATCTGGGCGGAATAGTCCTTGAAGGTTTCCCACGATCCCTGGCGCACGGCGTGCTGCAAGGTGGCGACAGCATCTGGCGACCAGATATGCGCCTCGCCGCGCATGCGGAACATGTATTCGCCGCCGACCTCGAGGCTGTTGCGCAGCACGGGGTCGTTGCCGAAACCGTCATTGTGGCGGCTGAGCGTCTCGGCCGCGATCTCGTCCAGGCCGACGCCTTCGATCAGCGTCGCGGTGCCGGTGAAGTATTGCTGCACGAAATCGGTCTTCAGGCCGATGGCGTCGAAAATCTGCGCGCCGCAATAGGACTGGTAGGTCGAGATGCCCATCTTGGACATCACCTTGAGGATGCCCTTGCCGATCGACTTGATGTAGCGCGAGACGACTTCGTAGGCGTCCACTTCCTTCGGCAGTTCGCCGCGCTTGTGCATGTCGAGCAGCGTGTCGAAGGCGAGGTAGGGATTGATCGCCTCGGCGCCATAGCCGGCGAGGCAGCAGAAATGATGCACTTCGCGCGGCTCGCCGGATTCGACGACGAGGCCGACCGAGGTGCGCAGCCCCTTGCGGATCAGGTGATGATGGACCGCCGCCGTCGCCAGCAGCGCCGGGATGGCGATGCGGTCGGGCCCGACCTGGCGGTCGGACAGGATGATGATGTTGTAGCCGCCGGCAACCGCCGCCTCCGCCCGCTCGCACAACCGATCGATGGCGCCCTGCATGCCCGCGGCGCCTTCGGCGGAGCCATAGGTGATGTCGATCGTCTTGGTGTCGAAACGGTCCTCGGTGTGGCCGATGGAGCGGATCTTCTCGAGATCGCCATTGGTCAGGATCGGCTGGCGCACTTCGAGCCGCTTGCGGCGCGAATTGCCGACAAGGTCGAAGATGTTGGGCCGCGGCCCGATGAAGGACACCAGGCTCATCACCAGCTCCTCGCGGATCGGGTCGATCGGCGGGTTGGTGACCTGGGCGAAGTTCTGCTTGAAATAGGTGTAGAGCAGCTTCGACTTGTCCGACATCGCCGAGATCGGCGTGTCGGTGCCCATCGAGCCCACCGCTTCCTGGCCTGTCGTCGCCATAGGCGACATCAACAGCTTGGTGTCCTCCTGGCTGTAGCCGAATGCCTGCTGACGATCGAGCAGGCTGACATCCTTGCGCAACGCGCGCGGTTCGACCGGCTTCAGATCTTCGAGGATCAGCTGCGTGTTGGCGAGCCAGGTCTTGTAGGGATGCTTGGTCGCGATCTCCGACTTGAGCTCCTCGTCGGAGACGATGCGCCCCTTCTCCAGGTCGATCAGCAGCATGCGGCCGGGCTGCAGCCGCCACTTCTTGACGATCTTCTCCTCCGGCACCGGCAGCACGCCGGCTTCCGAGGCCATGATGACGCGGTCATCGTCGGTGACGATGTAGCGTGCCGGGCGCAAGCCATTGCGGTCGAGCGTGGCGCCGATCTGGCGGCCATCGGTGAAGACCACCGCCGCCGGTCCGTCCCACGGCTCCATCAATGCCGCATGGTATTCGTAGAAGGCCTTGCGATCGGCATCCATGAGCTTGTTGCCGGCCCAGGCTTCCGGAATCAGCATCATCATGGCATGGCTGAGCCTGTACCCGCCCTGGAACAGGAACTCGAGCGCATTGTCGAAGCAGGCGGTGTCGGATTGGCCGTCATAGGAAATCGGCCACAGCTTCGAGATGTTGTTGCCGAACAGTTCGGAATCGACCGACGCCTGGCGCGCAGCCATCCAGTTGTTGTTGCCGCGCACGGTGTTGATCTCGCCATTGTGGGCGACCATGCGGTAGGGATGCGCCAGCTTCCATGACGGGAACGTGTTGGTCGAGAAGCGCTGGTGGACGAGGATCAGCGCGGTTTCGAAGCGCGGGTCCTTGAGGTCCTTGTAGTAGGCCCCGACCTGATAAGCCAGGAACATGCCCTTGTAGACGATGGTGCGCGCCGACAGCGACACGCAATAGGCGCCGATGTCCTTGTTGTCGTTCTCGGCATAGATGCGGCCCGAGATGACCTTGCGCAGCAGATAGAGCCTGGCCTCGTATTCCTCGTCATCGGTAATGTCTGGCGTGCGGCCGATGAAGATCTGCCGATGGAACGGCTCGGATGCCACGATGTCGGGCGCCTTCGACAGCGACGAATTGTCGACGGGCACGTCACGGAAACCGATGAGCGGAAGTCCCTCGGATTGCGCCGATTCGGCAATGATGTCCTCGATATGGGCGCGAAGGGCCGCGTCCTGCGGCATGAACCAGTGTCCGACGCCGTACTGGCCCGCCGGCGGCAGCTCGATGCCCTGGGCTGCCATCTCGTCACGGAAGAACTGGTCGGGAAGCTGCACCAGCACGCCGGCGCCATCGCCGACCAGCGGATCGGCGCCGACGGCGCCGCGATGCGTCAGGTTTTCGAGCACAGCAAGCCCGTCCTCGACGATCTGATGCGACTTCACGCCCTTCATGTTGACGATGAAACCGACGCCGCAGGCGTCATGCTCGTTGCGTGGATCGTAGAGGCCCTGGGCGGAAAATCCGTTGGCGCTTCGGCCAATATTGGATCGCAAGGTGGTTTTGACGGTTGCCGCTTTCGTCTGCGCGGCCTGGCCGTTCGTCGCAGAGTGCGTCATGTCCGTCATCTCCTGTCCTCCTTCCCAGCCATTCAGGCGCTGGTTTGCCTCGGCAAGCGCTTGGCTCACCCTGATCCTTGTGGCACGTCTTGCGAAATCCTGTCGAACCAGGCGGCTTTCCGCATGGATCGCATCTGGTAATCGTACAGGCCAGAGTCTGGCTGTCCACCTGTCGCTCGCGGCAACAGCCGGAGAGGCCCAAATGATACGCCAATCCAGCTCGTTTTGTGCGACAAAATAAGACAGCACTACTGTCCTAAATTTTTATGGCAGAAATCCCGGACGCACACAAGACCGATTTGCAAAAAACTTGGGGCATTCGCGACAGAAAATGTCGTGAAGCTGAGGAAAAACGTAAGCTTCAGTCGTCGGCCTGGGCTTTGCCCGTTGGCTGGCTTTACTGTTTTTCCGGCGCCTGGCCCTTGCGATCAGCACGCGAAACCGGTCAACTTCAGTCTGATTTCCCCAACCCCCCGTTCTCCCAAGACATAGGCAGATGCATGTTCTTCGCTTCCGACAATTGGGCAGGCGCCCACCCCAACATTGCCGCCGGCCTGTCGGCCAATGCCGGCGGCTTTTCCACCGCCTATGGCGACGGAGCGCTCGACCAGGCAGTCTACCAGCGCTTCAGCGAGATTTTCGAACGCGAGGTCGCGGTGTTCTTCGTCGCCACCGGCACGGCCGCCAACTCGCTGGCGCTGACCGCTTACAACAAGCCGGGCGGCATTTCCTTTGCTCATCGCGAATCGCATGTCATCGAGGACGAATGCGGCGCGCCGGTGTATTTTTCCGGCGGCTCACGCCTGCATGAGATCGATGGCGCGCTGGGCAAGATCGATCCGCACAATCTGGAAAGGACCATCGGCCGTTTCGCACCGGAAATCGTCCATTGGGGACGGCCGATGGCCGTTTCGATCACCCAGTCGACCGAGGTCGGCACCATCTACGGCCTGGATGAGATCGAGACGATCGCGGCGATCGCCAAACGATATTCGGTGCCCTTGCACATGGACGGCGCCCGCTTTGCCAATGCGCTGGTCGCGCTCGACACGTCGCCAGCCGAAATGACCTGGAAACGCGGCGTCGACATCCTGTCCTTCGG
>NZ_RZPF01000392.1:0-6046 GCF_004022735.1 Mesorhizobium sp. M7A.F.Ca.AU.001.01.1.1 | reverse complement strand
CGGAAAGACCAGGACGCCGATCGGGTTGAGCCCGATGACCTTCAGCGCGTCGACCTCCTCGCGCATCTTCATCGAGCCGATCTCGGCGGTGATCGCGCTGCCGGAGCGGCCGGCGATCATGATCGCCGTCATCAGCACGCCGAGTTCGCGCAGGATCAGCACGCCGACGAGGTCGACGACGAAGATATCGGCGCCGAAATAGCTGAGCTGATAGGCGCCCTGCTGGGCGACGATGGCGCCGACGATCGCCGACATCAGCACCACCACCGGAATGGCGCCGACGCCCATACGGTCGATCTGGTTGAAAATCGCCGCCGGGTTGACGGCATGGCCACGGCCGAGCTTCATCTGCGCGCCACGGATGGTGGCGCCGAGGATGTTCATCGAGGCCAGAAAATCGTCGCGCATCTCGTAGACCCGGCGGCCAACCGCCTCCAGCGCGCGAATGACGATGTTGGGCGGTCGCACCGGGCCGGATTCGGGTTCGCGCCGCACGGCCTCGCCGACAGCTTCGAGCAGGATCGAAGCGATCTCGCTCTGGCCTTGCATCTGGATTTCGACACCCTTCTTCTCGAAGGCGCTGACCAGCCGGTCGATCAGCCAGGCGCCGGCAGTGTCCATCTTCTCGATCTTGGAAACATCGAGCGCCAAGATTTTGAAGCCGCTTCGCTTTTCGATCTTGCGCATGTCGGCGTCGACGAGTGCAACGGTCCGTGTCGTCCAGATTCCGGAGAAAGCGCAGCCAAGAACGCCGTCCTCCTCGCCGATCGCCACGCGCGGTTCGTGGTCAGCCTCCCCTGCGGTCGTGCCGCTTGCGTCGCGCTTGCCGATGGTCAACATGGCGTCCTGTTTAGCCTGACGGGTCTGACCTGTCGATTTGCCGACAACGCTTGTCGCACAGCAGGAGCAGAAAAATATGGCGCGTGTCATTTCGGTCGAGGCCGAGCGTTTTCCCATCGCCGGAACCTTCACCATTTCGCGCGGTTCCAAGACCGAAGCCGAAGTGATCTCCTGCACGATCAGCGACGGCGGCCATTTCGGCCGCGGCGAATGCGTCCCCTACAAGCGCTATGGCGAGACGATTGAGGGCGTGCGCGAGGCGATCGACGCCATGCGCGGCCGGATCGCCGATGGCATCAGCCGCAGCGCCTTGCTCGATGCCATGCCGGCCGGAGCCGCCCGCAACGCCTTAGACTGCGCCCTATGGGATCTGGAGGCGAAGCTCAGCGGAACATCGGTGGCGGTTGCGATAGGTGCTGTTCCCTTGCAGGCGCTCGAAACCGCCTACACGCTGTCGCTGGGCGAGCCGGAGGCGATGGCGGCGCAGGCCCGCGCCAATGCGGCGCGGCCGCTGCTCAAGGTCAAGATCGGCGGCGACAACGACATTGCCCGCATCCGGGCGGTCAGGCAGGCAGCGCCAGACAGCCGCATCATCCTCGACGCCAATGAGGGCTGGAGCGACGACAACATCGTTGCGAACCTCGCCTTTGCCGCCGAACAAAGCATCGCGCTGATCGAACAGCCGCTGCCGGCCGGTCATGACGAGATCCTGCGCCATATCGCCCATCCGGTGCCGATCTGCGCCGATGAAAGCGTGCACGAGGCTAAGAATCTCGAAGCGCTTGTCGGTCTTTACGATGCCGTCAACATCAAGCTCGACAAGTCGGGGGGCCTGACGGCGGCACTGGTGCTGCGCGATCGCGCCCGCGAACTCGGTTTCGGCGTGATGGTCGGCTGCATGGTCGGCACCTCATTGGCGATGGCGCCAGCGGTGCTGCTTGCCCAGCATGCCGATTTCGTCGACCTCGACGGTCCGCTGCTGCTTGCCCGCGACCGGGTACCGGGCCTTGTCTACCAGGGATCGCTGGTGTCACCGCCCGATACGGCGCTCTGGGGCTGAGCGCGCAGCAAGGCCGATCAGCGCCAGTCCGATCAACGCAATCGGGATCATGGCAAAGAAGCCGTCGACACCGAGACGGTCGTAGAGCGGGCCGGACGCCAGCGTCACCACCGCCATGAAGAAGCCGTTGGAGAAATAGGCAATGCCTTGCGCGGCACCTGTCCGCTCCTCGGAGATCGTTTCGCCGATCATCTTCTGCAGCCCGATCAGCCCCAGCGCCACCGAGACCGAGTGCAGCGACTGGACAGCGAAGAAGCCGGGAATGCCGAGGCCGAGCGGCCAGACCAGCGGAAAGGCGATCCAGCGCACGATGGAGCCGATTCCGGCCATCACCATGACCGACACGACGGAGAACCGGCCGAAAAAGCGGGTGAACATCATGAACATGCAGACTTCCGACACCACGCCCCAAGCCCATAAGAGACCGACTACCGAATCGCCGAGGCCGATCGACTTCCAGTAGATGGAGACGAAACCGTAGAGGAATGCGTGGCTGGCGGTGATGACGCCGACGCCCGTGGAAAAATACAGGAAATACGGGTTGAGAAGCTTCGGCGCTGAATGCTGGATGTCGGTGGCCGACAGCGGCGAGGCGCGCCGCGGACGGCCAAGGCGCGGCGCCAGCAGGCCGGCGGCAAGGGCGGCGGCAAACGCCACCAGAATGATAACCGGAACGGCTTGTGAACCGGTTACCGACAGAATGAAGCCGCCGGCGATATTGGCGAACAAATAGGAAATCGAGCCCCATTTGCGCATGCTTGTGTAGTTCGAACCGAAGCGGCGGACACCCGAAAGAGCCAGCGAATCGGCGATCGGCGAATGCGGCGTCCAGACGATGGTCAGCGTCAGCGAGACCGCCAGCACCATCGCATAGGTGGGTGTCAGGAAATAACCTGCCGACAAAAGCAGCGACGCAGCCATCAGCGCGACATAGACATCGGCGCGGTCCCTGGCACGGTCGGCCAGCGCGGTCAGCAGCGGCGTCGTCACCACGCGCAGGAACATCGGCGCCGCCAGAATGACCGCGATCTGCTCGGCATGAAAACCCTTGGCCTGCAGCCACAACGGAAAATACGGCAAATGCGTTCCGAGCGGCACGAAAAGCGTCGCGAACATCAGGCTCATGCGCAGTTCGAAATGGCGCGGCTTGACGAGTTGTTCGGGCGAGAGCTGCGGCAGGGACATGAATCGATCCAATCGCGCTGTATTCGGCCGGAGGGCAACGCGTATCGATCCCTTAACATGGACGAAAACCGGACGAAACCGGTTGGACTAATTGATTGATTCCGAAGCCGAAAGGACTTCGGACTAGGCCGCCTGCCCTACCCGGTCCTCGATGAGCAGCGGGATAAAGGGCTCGTCCGGCACCTCGGGCAGCACCTGCGCCCAAGTCAGGATTTCCATGCGGCCGTCAAAATGCTCGACCACAGCCGTACAACTTTCCACCCAGTCGCCGGTGTTGATGTACTGGACATCGCCAAAATTTTCGATGACGGCATGATGGATGTGGCCGCAGATGACGCCATCGACATGCGAACGGCGCGCCTCGTCGGCAAGCATGGTCTGGAACGAGCCGATGAAGTTCACCGCCTTCTTGACGTTGTGCTTGGCCCAAGACGAAAAGGACCAATAAGGCAGGCCGAGCAGCTGGCGCAGCCGCGTCACCACGCGGTTGACCAGCATGGCCGCGTCATAGGCGTGGTCACCGAGATAGGCGAGCCAGCGCGCATTGTGGACCACGGTGTCGAACTGGTCGCCATGGATGACGAGCAGCCGCTTGCCGTCGGCGGTCTCGTGGATGGCGCGATCGGCAACGACGATGCCGCCGAAATGCACGCCCTGGAACTGGCGGGCGAACTCGTCATGGTTGCCGGCGATGTAGGTGATGTTGGCGCCCTTGCGCGCTTTGCGCAGCAGTTTCTGCACGACGTCGTTGTGGCTTTGCGGCCAATGCCAGCTCCGTCGCAGCCGCCAGCCATCAACGATGTCACCCACCAGATAGATGATATCGGCATCGTGATATCGAAGGAAATCGATCAGGAACTCGGCCTTGGCCGCCTTCGAGCCCAGATGGACGTCGGAAATGAACATGCTGCGGAAAGTGCGGGGCTCTTGGCCGGACATCGCGATTTCACCGTTGCTTTCGCGAGCCTATGCCCCGATTCATGCAACAATCGTATGACGGTTGCGATTGGTCCAGCCGAAGGACTAGCTTGCCGGCCAAATCACAGGAGAAATCGTCATGGATCTTGGTATCCGCGGAAAGAAGGCCATCGTCTGCGCTTCGAGCAAGGGACTTGGGCGCGGTTGCGCCGTGGCGCTGGCGGAAGCCGGCTGCGACGTCGTCGTCAACGGACGCAATGCCGAGCTGGTGGCGAAAACCGCCGCTGAGTTGCGCGAGCGCTATGGCGTCACGGTGACGGAAGTCGTCGGCGACGTCTCGAAGCCGGAGGTGCAGAAGGCGCTGCTCGTGGCTTGCCCCGAGCCGGACATCCTGGTCAACAACAATGGCGGACCGCCGCTTCGCGACTTCCGCACGCTCGATCGCGAAAAGATCCTCGAAGGCGTTACCCAGAACATGGTGACTCCGATCGAGCTCGTGCAGGCCGTGCTGGACGGCATGGCGGCGCGCGGCTTCGGTCGCATCGTCAACATCACCTCGCTGTCGGTCTATGTGCCCATTCCCGGCCTCGACCTGTCGTCCGGCGCGCGTGCCGGCCTGACCTCGTTCCTTGCCGGCGTGGCCAGAACGGTTGTCGACCGCAACGTCACCATCAACAGCCTTCTGCCGGGCAAGCTCGACACCGACCGGCTGCGCGGCCCGCATGAGGCCGGCACAGTCGAAAGCCCTCAGGCCGCAGCCGCGCGCAAGACCCGCATCAGCGCCGATGTTCCGGCCAAGCGGCTCGGCACGCCGGAGGAATTCGGCCAGATCTGCGCCTTCCTGTGCTCGGTCCACGCCGGCTATCTGACCGGGCAGAACATACCGGTCGATGGTGGTCTTTACGTCAGCGCCTTTTGATCAACTTATCCGTGAAACGGTCGGATCCGTCCGTCAGACAATCGTTATAAGTATTTGATTGTTCAATACTTTCTACGCGCCGCCGGGTATTGCCGCCGGCGCGTCAATTAGCGTCGCGAAAAACCACGGCTGCATGCTAAAAGGGAATCTCCAGGCAGATTTCGAGGGAGCGGCCGCATGGAAGGCGAGAGCAAAAAGACGGCACGTTCGGACCTCGACGAAGCCGCCCTCTACTTCCACAAGCACCCAAGGCCGGGAAAGCTCGAGATACAGGCGACCAAGCCGCTCGGCAATCAGCGCGACCTCGCGCTCGCCTATTCCCCCGGCGTCGCCGCCCCCTGCCTGGAAATCCGCGACGATCCGGCGACCGCCGCCGACTACACCGCACGCGCCAATCTGGTCGGTGTCGTCACAAACGGATCGGCCGTGCTCGGCCTCGGCAATATCGGCCCGCTGGCCTCCAAACCGGTCATGGAAGGCAAGGCCGTCCTGTTCAAGAAGTTCGCCGGCATCGATGTCTTCGACATAGAGATCGACGCGCCCGCTATCGAGCGCATGGTCGAGACGATCTCGGCCCTCGAGCCGACCTTCGGCGGCATCAATCTCGAGGACATCAAGGCGCCGGAATGCTTCGAGGTCGAGGAACAGCTGAAGGCCCGCATGGGCATACCGGTGTTCCACGACGACCAGCACGGCACCGCCATCATCGTCGCTGCCGCCGTGCTCAACGGGCTGGAGTTCGCCGGCAAGACCATATCGGACATCAAGATCGTCACCTCCGGCGCCGGGGCTGCCGCCCTTGCCTGCCTCAACCTGCTGGTCTCGCTCGGCGCCAAGGTCGAAAACATCTGGGTCACCGACCGTTTCGGCGTCGCCTACAAGGGCCGCACCGATGAGATGGATCGTTGGAAAGACCCCTATGTGAAGGACACCGAGGCGCGCACGCTGGCCGACGTCATTTCGGGCGCCGACGTCTTCCTCGGCCTGTCGGCGGCAGGCGTACTGAAGCCGGAACTGCTCCAGCACATGGCGCCGAAGCCGCTGATCCTGGCGCTGGCCAACCCCAATCCGGAGATCATGCCGGAAATAGCGCGTGCAGCGCGTCCGGATGCGATGATCTGCAC
>NZ_RZPF01000391.1:0-6057 GCF_004022735.1 Mesorhizobium sp. M7A.F.Ca.AU.001.01.1.1 | reverse complement strand
GTGCAGACGGTGAGCGTTGGCGCTGCGCGTGTCGATACGGTCGGAGCATCGGAGACCAGAAGCGTCGGCGGGCCGCAGACCAACACGATCGGCGCGACACGGTCCGTGACGGTTGGGGCAGCGCAGGACCACAGCATAGGTGCGAGCGACAGCTGGACGATTGCTTCCGATCAGAGCGTGTCCATAGGCGGCATCTGGGAGGCGTTGTAGACCCTGCCGGTAATGATCGGCAGGTCCGGGTCGCCTTCGATGAAGTCGACGATCACCTCCTGGCCGATGCGCGGGATCTGGATGAAGCCCCAGCCGCTGCCGGCCCAGGTCTGCGACACCCGCACGAAACAGGAGCTGTTCTGGTCCTTCTTGCCCAGACGGTCCCAATGGAACTGCACCTTCACCCGCGCATATTTGTCGGTGAATATTTCTTCGCCAGACGGGCCGACCACCGTCGCCGTCTGGGGGCCGCGCATGATCGGCCGTGGCGTGATCCGCGGCGGACGATAGGGCAAGGCTGTCGGCGCCAGGCCGAGGATCACCTTGAAATTCTCGCTGTTGACGTCAGCATGGGCTCTGTAGCCTGGATCAAACAGTCTGTATTCGGCGCTGACCACCAGATACTCCTGATTCTGGTCCTCGCGCGGAAAGCTATCCAGCTTGAACGTGCAGCCCGAATAGAGGCCGCGCACGGTGCCGACGGCGGCGATGCGCTGGTGGACGGCCTGGATTTCCTCACGCCGGATCGCGGCCAGGCTGTCTCCCCGGCCCGTTTCGAGATGCGCGCCGGGCTGGCGGTAGTTCTCGCCCGCTGCCTCCTTGTGGCTGAACGGCTGGGCCGACTTGGCCATGAGATCGGCGCCCGGCTTCGTGAAATCATAGTCAGTGTGGGCATAGGCGCCTGGGCGCACCGAACTGCCCGGTATCCATTCAGTGATGTATTCGACATCGCGCCGCGAACCCTGACCTTCAAAGTTATAGAGCACTTTCTCGTAGCCCGGCGCAGGCTTCAGCTTGCTCATCGCATCGGCCAGGACAAGCGTGTGCTTGCCGTCATCATGCTCGAAGAAATACAGGATGCCTTCATGCTCCAGCAGCCGCTGCACGAAATCCAGATCGGGTTCGTCGTACTGCACGCAATATTCGCGCGGGGGATAGGACCCTTGCAGGCGCAGATCGAATTCCGCGATACCGTATTTCTTGAAGATGTCCTTGACGATGTCGAGGACGCTCTTGTTCTGGAAAATACGGCAATCGGTGGTGTTGCCGAGAAACCAGAGCCACGGCCTGATGACCGCCTCATAGTAGGCCAGCCGATCTTCCAGCCGGGTGAGCCGGAACTCGGAGACGATGCCGCTGAACCAGCGTTTCGGATCAGATTCAGCTTCGATCGAGAGCGGCCCGCCCAGCATCTTCAACGGATCGATATCGGAGTCGGTGCTCACGAATCCGACCGTATAGGCAAAACAACGGCTGATCTCATCGCGTCCGACAAGATGCGTGAAGGTCAACAGCTCGGAGCCAACCGGTGTCCGGACAACGGTGGCACGTTCATTGGGCATGGGTCGAGCCCCCTCCTGGACGCGGCCGCCAATGTGATGGATTTGAAGTTCCCGCTATATTAACAGCATTCCGTTCAGGAACTTCTTAAATCCGCCACGCCAGGCCATGTTGAGCCTACCACATGTTTTCCTGCTGGCCAAAGAGGACATGGGGCGACAGAAACCTAAACCGTGTCGCGGTTGGTCGGATTCACGCGCTGCACCTTCAGGTCTTGTTTCATGCAATGTCGTTTTCTCAAACGGAGGGCACTTTTGGGCGACATGCATTAACCAGCCGGTTCATCGGCTTGAAACGCTTCTGTCCTGTTTTACCCGCAAGCTGCTAGAATGGCGGAGTACCGATCAACGATCGACGGCGATCTCGGATGCACATCAGTCTGGAAATCAACAATGTCGACGCCTTGCCCGCTGGTACCTCGACCTGCTACGCGGCGCGTGATCGCGGCTTCGACATCGGACGCGATGCTTGCGACTGGACCTTGCCGGATCCCGACAAGTTCATCTCGGGCCGCCACTGCGAGGTTCGCTACGAGGCGGGCGCGTTCTGGCTGCACGACATCTCGCGCAATGGGACTTTCATCAACGGATCGAGCCAGCGCATGACCGGGCCACACCGGCTTGGCCATGGCGACCGGATACTGATCGGCCGTTATGTCATCTTGGTATCGATCGACGAAGAGCGCGCCACGGCGGGCTACCGCAGCTACAAATCCGAGCAGCGAGACATGCCGCCCGCGACAGGCCGACCGCTGGAATTCAAAGATGCACCTTTCTTCGATCCCGCGCAGCAACGGCCCGGGCAGCGCATTCCGCCGCACTCCCCACCCCTGCCTTCGACCAGAGACGAGGTCTTGCGGGAGATCGCGATCGGAGCCGGCATTTCGCCGGAATTGCTTCAATTACGCGACCCGCATGAAGTTGCCGCCGAAATCGGCGCGGTCCTGCGGGTGGTGGTCGAGGAACTGACGTTGCTGCTGAAAGCACGTGCGGCCGCGAAAATGCTGGCCAAGAGCACACAACGAACGATGATCAGCGCCGCCGACAACAATCCGCTGAAGTTCGTTCCAGGAACCGACGACATCCTCGAAATCATGTTCGCCCGTCGCAGGGCCGGCTATCTTGATGCCAGGCGCAGTATCGAGGACGCATTCCGCGATCTGAAGACGCACGAATTCGCCACCTATGCCGCCATGCAAGCTGCGCTCTCCCGACTGCTTGACGACCTGTCGCCCGAGGCGATCGGCAGGAAACTCCCGCCTACGTCGTTCACATCGAAGAAGGGGCAGGCCTGGGACGCCTATGTCGCGACATGGCGGACCATGGAGGAGGCACATGAAAACGGCATGCTGGACATCTACCTGGCGTATTTCAGCGAGGCCTACGCCAAAGCCGACAAGCAAAAATAGGCGATCCAGGAAACGCCTGGCAGGCCAGTCAGAAAAGTCCTCCGACGCCCGGCATCCGGTTCCAATAAACAATTTCTGAGATTACAATCGCGTACGACAGTTCGCCAAGCGGGTAAGACTCATTGACCTGGGGGTCTGCGGCAATGTCATGCTACGGCGGGACAGGATTTTCTGGCCAATCCTTCTGCGGACACTGCCGCGGCCGACCGGGGTTGCGGTCCCTTTACCCGACCAGAAACCGTCTTGCGCCTGTCTCGCCCAATCGCGGGTATCCCGCCTGCACGGGTGATCGGCGATGAGCTCGAAGGACGACCCCTTCGGTCCGGCGGGCAAGACCGTCATTCGCGCAAATCCACGGCGCACGCAAAAACCGCCGCCGGTTCCGGAGCAATCCATCGCGGACACCTCCAGGATCGAGGATTCAACCGTGTTCGATCCTGGCGTCGTGCGGCCACCGGGCTGGGTATCAGGAACCGTCATCTATCAAGGCCCGGCCCTGGGTGCCCCAGCAGGTACCAGCTCTTCGGCCGCCGCATCAAAGCCGCCCATCGAGCAGCGCATGCTGCTCGGCGCCGCCGAGGTGGTCAGATACTGCGCGGCAAACACTATTCTCGCTGCGGCCGCTCCTTTGCTGATGCTGTTTGGGCAACTCAGGCTGATGCCTGTCGAAAGACAGGCGGAGCCACTGGCGCAACATGTCGCTGAGGCCATCGAAAAATTCGACCGGACGGTGGAGAAATCGGACGTTGCCGAAGAGGATGCGCGGATTGCGCGTTATGTTCTGTGCGAAACAGCCGACGATCTCATCGGCAACCTGCCTTGGCCTGGGAAAGACGACTGGTCGCAACGCAGCATGTCGTGGCAGTTCTTTCATACCCAGTCCTCCGGCACAGGCTTCTACGAAGCACTGAACAAGATCCTGGCCCATCCCGAGACACATTACGATCTGCTCGAACTGATGCATGTCTGTCTGTCGCTGGGGTTCGAGGGCCAGTATCGCGGCGTGAGGCGCGAAGACAACAATCTCGAGCGCGTTCGACGCGACGTCTACGAGACGCTTCGCTACTTCAGGACGCGTGCGGGTGAAGACATCTCGCCGCGCTGGCAGGGCTTGGCCGAGACGATGGCGCAGTCCTCGGCCCGCCTGCCGCTTTGGGTGGTTGCCGCGTCAGCGTCGGCGCTGCTGGCGGCAGCGTTCTTCGCATTGCGGGTCTTCATCTCCAATGAAGGCGACGCCGCCGCAGGTGAATTGCTGGCACTCAACCCATCAATACCCGTCGCTATCGAGCGCGCCAGCGTGGCGCCGCTGGTCGAGCCAGCCAAAGTCGCCCCACCGGCGGCCAACGCTCAGATCGATCGTATTCGTGCGGCGCTGGCCAAGGACGTCGAAGGCGGCGGACTGGCCATTGGCACCAAGGGCGACTTCATCGTCGTGGAAATCAACAATCTGCTGCTGTTCCAGTCCGGCAGGGCCGAGACGAAGCCGGAATTTCAGCCCATCGCCGCCGACATCGCCGCGGCTCTTGAGCACGAGCCTGGACCGATCCGGATCGTCGGCCACACGGATAATGTCAAACCGCGTCGGTCGAGCGCCTTCAAATCCAACTTCGACCTTTCGCTGGCCCGGGCCAAAGCCGTCGAAGCGCTGATGGCCGCGAAATTCAGCGATCCCTCGCGACTGACGGTGGACGGCAAGGGCGAGGACGAACCGATCGCCGAAAACGCGACGCCGGAAGGCCGCGCCAGGAACCGCCGTGTCGATGTGATGATCCCCAGGGAGGAGACATTGTGACGACCTGCTGGAAGCATCCATGACGCGTTGGCTGCTGCGGATATTCAGCATGACCGCGCTGATCGGCTTCGCGACGGCCATATGGTTTGCCGGCCCCTTGATCCGCTTTGCCGATAGCCGGCCGCTCGGGCCTGCCTGGCTGCGTGCAACGATCATCGGTGTAATCGTGGCGACGCTGGCGCTTGTTCACGGGCTGCGTTTCTGGCAGGGGAGGAAGGCGCAAAAAGCGCTCGAAACCGTCGTTGCGCACAATGATGACCGCGATGATGACGATGGGCGGCTGCTCGAAGCCCGCATGAATGAGGCCTTGGCGGCGCTCAAAGGGTCGAGCGGCAAGCGCAACTTCCTCTACGACGTCCCCTGGTACGTCGTCATAGGCCCGCCGGGTGCCGGCAAGACAACGGCACTGGTCAATTCGGGGCTGAATTTTCCGCTTGCCGGTTCAGGAGACGCCCAACCGGTGGCCGGCATTGGCGGAACACGTGCCTGCGACTGGTGGTTTACCGACCAGGCCGTGTTGATCGACACCGCAGGTCGCTACACGACGCAGGATTCCAATGCTGAGAGCGACAAGAAGAGCTGGCTCTCCTTCCTGTCACTGCTCAAGAAGCACCGCGCCCGGCAACCGATAAACGGCGTCATCCTGGCCATCAGCCTTGCCGATCTGATGAGCTTCGACGACCGGCAGCTAGATACCCACGTCGCCGAGATACGCAACCGGCTGAGGGAAATCCACGAGACGCTGAAAGTTCAGTTTCCAGTCTATCTGATTTTCACCAAGGCCGATCTTGTCTCCGGTTTCATGGACTACTTCGGCGGTTTCGACGAGTCACGAAGGCGCAAGGTGTGGGGCGCGACATTCCAGACCGCGGAGCGCGACAGGAACATGGCCGCTGGAGCCCCTGCCGAATTCGATGCGCTGGCAAAACGACTGGCCGACGAGATGGCCGACCGCCTCCAGGAAGAGACTGATCCCGTCACGCGCATCTCCATCTTCGGTTTTCCGGCACAGTTCGGCGCACTAAAGGGCCGAGTTACCAGCTTTGTCGCCGCTCTGTTCAATCCCGGACGCAGCCAGGTGAATGTCAGCCTGCGTGGATTGTATTTTTCGTCCGGCACGCAAGAGGGCACGCCTATCGATCAGGTGCTGGGCGCGATCGGCCGCAATTTCGGTGGCAATTCCCGCCCTCACCTTTCTGGAACCGGCAAAAGCTTCTTTTTGCATGATCTGCTGACGGACGTCATTTTTGCCGAATCGGGCTGGGTTTCGTATGACAAATCGGCTGCAAGGCGTGCGGCGATCGTC
>NZ_RZPF01000038.1:0-16127 GCF_004022735.1 Mesorhizobium sp. M7A.F.Ca.AU.001.01.1.1 | reverse complement strand
CGGCTGGCGGCGGCATGCCTGGCGGCATGGGCGGCGGCGGCATGGGCGGCATGGGCGGCATGGATTTCTAATCCAGCTCTGGCAGCTTTCGCAACGAGAGGGCGGCATCAATGCCGCCCTCTTTTTTTGCGAACCTCGGTCCGATGAACGATCGACGCCAACGCCGGCCATCGGCGTTAGGGCAACCTCAAAAGAACTGTCGAGTTGGTTGCGCGCGGCTTTGCGTCATCAGAGGCGCAAGGCGGTCGCGTGTGAGGATTGCGCGCTCCCATAGGCGGTTTCGGCATGTGCCTCGCCTTCGACATCGACATTGCGGCCAAGCAGGAAATCGGCGGCTTTCGAGGCATGGCTTGCGGCGCGGAAGATGGCGCGGTTGTCCTCGCGCAAAACCGTCAGCCATGAGCCGATGTAGTCGGCATGGCGCACGGTCGGCTCGATGCCGAGACTGCTGCAGATGAAGGCTGATGCGATTTCGGCGACCAGTTCCTCGCGCGCATAGGTGTTGGACCCGAAGGAGCCGGACAGGTCGCGCGCGAGTCGCCTCGGGTGGCCGGTCCAGTGGCCAAGCTCGTGAAAGCAGGTCCGGTAATAGTCGATCTGGTGGAAGAAAGCCGGCTGCGGCGGCACCTGTATGGTGTCGCTGCCGGGCATGTAGAAGGCGCGCTCGCCGCCGACGCGAAAATCAGCGCCGGTTGCATGAATGAGCGCCTCGGCCTGCGGGACCATCTCGCGCTCAGGCAGAGGCTCGCCGGCGGCGTAAAGATGTTCGGGCAGATTATCGCACTGCGCGACATTGAAGACGGTGAAGCGCTTCAGGAAGGGCACCGCCTGCGGTTCGTCGCCATCGGTGTCGGCGCGTTGCTTTTCGTTCTTGGGAACAAAGCGGTCAGCGTGAACGATGGTGGTGCCGTGCTCGCCCTTCCTGACATTGCCGCCAAGCGAAAGCGCCTGCCGGAAGGTGAGCCAGTTCTGGCTGGGGAAACCGCGCTCGATGACCGCGCCCCACAGGATCAGGATATTGATGCCGGAATATCGGCGCTGGGTGGCCGCATTCCGCGGCAGGCCGAGGCCTGTCCTTGCCCTGCCCCACGGCTTGACCCATGGCACGGTGCCGCGCTCCAGTTCGGCAATGATGCGGTCGGTGATTTCCTGATAAAGGCTGGCGCCGGTGCGCCCGCCGCTGTCTGCGCCAGCCTGTCGGCTGCCGCAACGTTTGTTGTTTGCACGCATCGTGATGTCCTCCGCTCTACAATCGCGCGCCCTCCCCGGAAGCGGGGTGGGCGGCAAAAGCGACCGGAAAGGCCCGCCGTCGGAGGCGGACTGCATCAGCAGGACCGGAACGGAGTGGAGGACCCGAAAGCGACAAGCGAAGGGTTGCGGGACGCCGCGGCGGGCCTAGAAGGGAGTGCTGCCCACCCTGCGCCAGGGGGAAGGCCACAATAGAAAGACGCCGGCCGACAGGCCGGCGACCGTCAGCAGCCGAAGGCTGCCCCGCGCCAGGGGGCGATGCCGCAGGGCCAAGACCGCCTGAGCTTGCCGAAGAAAAGCGGGCTCGGTTCACGAGCACCCGGCCAGCGACTTCAGGCGCGGGCGCTCAGGATTGTTGTTGGCGCCCACGGCAGCTGGATGACCGCAACAAGATTACGAGGAGCGACAGCAAAGCCAGCTGCCACAAACGGCACGCTCCGGCAACAACAGCGTGGCCGGTCTACAGATGCTGCCCCGCACGAGAGCCAGCACGCTTTGAGCGCGCATCGGCGATGCAAGCGTTGCAAGCTGGCCATGTCCACAAGGTCGGCGACCACTATATCGCCGACCACCAACGCGGGCGTACCGTCTAAGTGCAGACCTTTCGCGAGTGCGCGGACGCGCGCATTTCATCTGCGATGGCCGGATCTTGCATTCCCGCTTGAGCTGCTCAACGTCAAGGCCTACACGCGCTGCGATCTTGAGAGTGACCCTTCAACTGGGGGAAATCATAAGGGCGCGGTGGAATTCGTCGAACTTTCCCTGTTTTCTCGAGGCGAGTGCGGCGAAGGCTGGGAATTGGGAATCCGGTCCCAGGACCGGGAACTGTTTGATCACAAGCTTCAGATTGGGCTCATGCTTGAAGGCTTTTTGGTAGTTGATATCAGCCAGTCTGCAATGCGGACAGTTGTGGTAGTCATTGAATATGACCAGAACGGCATCGCCTTGCGGGTTGCCGGCGATTGGCGAAGGAGATCGTTGTCGAATGCGCCGCTCCACTTTTGCCTGTCGGTCGACCACGCCTGCCGGTGCAGGTTCGCGCTATATTGGCTCGCCAGCAAGGCGAGGAGTAAAAGAAGAGCTGCGACAGTGATGGCAGTCGGCTTAGACATGAGTCTCCAATCCATGGACGGCGTGGCAGCAACGGCCGCCTTTTTGGTGTAAAATGGGTCAGTTTTGATCGTGCCCCGCAGTTGCTACAGGCGCACAGGTGCCGGTGCGATCTGGCGGTTTCTCAAATACGGCTTTGCGCCATCGGGTCCACCCCAATAGCTGAGCGTCGTTCGCACGGGGAATTGTGTTCACCACGCCGGGCGACTTGACCGTCCACCGCCAGAGCGCTGAACGGTCCGCTAGTGAGGCGCTCCCCGAATCGTCGTTTATCCCGCTCGCCCCGGACCGGGTGACAGCCAGCGTTGCCGCTACGCTGCGGAGAAAAACCGTCAGCGCGTGGCATTCGGACATAAGCTGATCGACGCCAAGAATAAGCCCCACGGAGGTGACCGGTGCGGCCGGAACAAGAAAGAGCGTTGCAGCCATTGTGACGAGGCCTGCACCGGTAATGCGGGTTGTTCCGTTCGAAGGGAACAATGCGACAAACAGCATGAGGATCCGGCAGCCGATCGGGAGATCAGTTTTCGTCGCTTGGGCGATGAAAAGGGCGGCGAGCATCATATTCGTGCCGTCCAGATTGAATGGAATGAGACCCACGACCGAATGCGTGGCGCCGGCCTTTTCCATCTTCTCCATGAGCGAGGCCAGCGCGGCCTCTGAGGAGGACATTGCGAGCAGCAGCTCGTCCTTGATGTATCGGACGAGAGAGAAGAGCGAGCGGCCGTTGTAGCGGCAGACCGCGCCGAACAGGATCGAGAGGAACAGGACCGAGAGGAACAAGACTTGCAGGATGTCGCCTTCCGCGAAGGCACTGGCAATCGTTGACGGGATGATGTTCATCAGGAAGCTGGTCACGGACTGCTCGTGAGCCGTGGCCACATAGCCCTTAACGGCTTCGACATCGAGCGAGGCCGGATCGATGTTGAGGCCGGCGCCAGGCTGAACGATATTCGCGACAATCAGCCCGACAAGGAGTGCTAGCGTCGAGAAGGTAAGGAAATAAACCATCGCCTTGGCGGCAACTCGGCCGACCTTCTGCAGATCGCTCATGCCGGCAATGCCGGTCGCCATTGTCAGGAAGATGACAGGTACGGTGATTATCTTGACGACATCGACGAAGGCATCGCAGAGCGGCTTCAGGCTGTGGCCGGTCTCCAAATGGAAATAGCCGATTGCGGCACCCAGGATTATGGCGGCAAGTACCTGCACGTAGGTCCGGGCAAAATGGCGCTTGCGGGGCGCTAAGATCGCGCGGGGAACTCTTGGAACCAACACCGTCTCTCTCCTTGACCGGATCGGGGTGGGGCTCCTCCCTCTCCCATGCAGTGCTCCGGTCGAACGCTGCGCCCACTTCGGCGCAAACGATGTGCCAAATAGCAAGAGGGGAAAACGCGCAGGACCTCACGCAATGCTTGCGATTCGCTCTCCCACACTCGTGCAGTGGTTGCCTGTCGCAACTATGGAAGGGTCGATTCTGGGAACTCCAAAGGCCGCTCTTTGCGTCGACGCAGCTTGGCTGCCTGGAAGGTTCCCTCTTTGCCTTGCGGTCTGCGAGCTGGGTCCAGATGGTCATCATTTGGCTGCGCGCTGCACGGGGCTCGAAAGATTCAATCGAGGACGGGTCCTCTTGGAAAACGGGGGCAGCGTTGGTCAAGCCCTTCCACCCTGCTGTCCCAATGGTGTTCAGAAGCTCAGTTCACGATCAAGCGATGGATCAGCGTCATCTGGCGTTTGCGCCATCGCGGCGGCGTTGCAACGGGTCTGCCAAAGATGAGCAGGCCGCGAGGCAGGGTCCGAGACCTAGACTCCAACCTCATAGCGCGCTCGGCTCGCGTTCGGAAGGTTCGAACCGCAGCACGATCAGGTGGCGACACCGTTGGTCGGAACCGGAACCCGACGAATGATCGTTCGTGACCGACATCTGTGAACAAGCAGTATGTGTCATTGCAATCACCACCCGTTGCGCGGAAATGCCCATATGGCCGTGAATGAACTGGATTTGGTGATTTTCCAGATGGCGGTGGAAAGCGTCCGCTTGCTCTCTTCAAGCTTTGATGAGAAGGCGGCTGAGATAGCCACGAGGAGCCGTGGTAGCCTTCTTTTTGACGTGCGGGTGGACGGTGACCTGGAGGTCCAGCGAGTCGCAGCCATTGGATATCCAGGCGACAAGATCGGTGTGGTGGCATTGGACCGAGAGGGCCTTGTTAGCTGTTGTTGCCTTGTCAATGGCACCTTCTCACCTTTCATTGCACCGTTGGAGAACTGGACCAGCATGCCCCTTTCGATGCAGGCCCAGATCGATGTCACAGGCTATGCGAGGCTCCTTCTGGCCGCCTTGCGAAATGCTGGACATATGCTGGACAGGTAGCATCGCGATGATGTCTGTGATGAGATGGTGCAAACGGCTGGATGAGGCGATCGCTTGCTGGCAGCTTTGGCAACAAAGCGATCGGTGAGTTCGCAATGCTGGAACACGTCCTTTAGACTCTGCAGTTAAGTTAGCGGACTACCATCTGACGAATGCCCTCTGACAGTCTGCATGGCGCGGCATGCCCTCTTAGGAATGCAGCCGTGGTTCTACACCATCGGCTGTTTTTGTGTCGAAGGCGACGGGCACGCCATGAACGAAGGAAGCGGCCGCCAACAGTTCCTCCAACTCGCGGTCGGTGGCCTTGCATGCCGGCATTAGTGTTCGGATGGCGCGGATCGCCTGCGCCATGGAGAGAAAGCGGACCCTTCCCCTGGAAAGGACATAGGCTTCTGCGGCTTTTTCGACGGTGACGGTGTGAAACGAATTGGTCATGACGAATTCCTCCCTGAACCCTGACCAACCCGACTTATGGCACGAATTCGACCGCCTTCAAGCCTATGTCCGATTGCGGACAATCGCTGCGATTCGTTCAAAACCGCTGATGCTTTTGGGCGACCTGGTGAGGGGCAAGGAGACGTCGGCTGAACCCGTTTCAACCGACATGCTTCAGGCAGCGGCCAGGCCGAAATAACGCTGCTCCTCCTTGTCATAAGCGCCATGTGTGAGCTTTATCAATCCGGCACGGTCGATGATCGTGATCTCGCCGCGCTTGGCGTGCACCAGTCCTCGATACTCAAGCATTTGCAGGGCCGTGGTGACCCCGGGCGGTGGGCGCGAGCATGGTCGCCAGAAATTCATGCGTCGGGAGGATCTTATCTCCTTCCGCACGGTCGTGGACCATCAGCTGCCAGCGGGCCAGCCGTTCTTCGACCTTGGAGTGGCCATTGACCAGTGCCGTCCGGCATGATTGGACGAGGAACGCGTGGGCATAGTCCAGCACTGAGGTGCGAAGCGACGGGCTAATCGCAGGGCGAAGGTTTTCAACCGGCAGGCGCCAGGTAGTGCTTTCCTTTCCGAGAATGACGGCAATTCCTTTCATCCCGTCATAGCCGACAATGCCGACTTCACCTTGCCGCCCGCCGGTCATGGTGGCGACCACCGACGCGATGCCCCTCTCGGGAAAATATACGTTCTTGATCGGCTGATGCGCGACCTCCAACTTGTCCTTGATGCCCGGTTCGACGTGATGCAGCGATGGTCGCAAAAGCGCGAAGTCCTGCGGGGTGAGGGCTTCAGCACCTGGTCGCGAAAGAGGGATCGGGCAAGGCTCTCTTCCAACGGGGCAAGAGCGCGTACGTCTTACTGTCGGCTGCACCGAAGTAAATGCCGGCCGATGCCAAAGCATAGGCTTCGAAACGCGCGATTGCAAAGCCCTGTCGGGGCAGTGCAGTCATGCTAGAAGTCGCGCCGCCTACGATAGGCAGCGGATGACATGATTCCCTTCTGCGGCGGCCACCAAGAACGGCTCGGGCACGCTTTAATCGTTCATACACAAGCTCGCAGGAATGTAAGCAGCGGAACAGTCGGGTGATTCGTACCGCCCTGCCCTTTCAGAGATCAAGTCATTGGACGTCAATTCGGCTGGAACGCCTCGTCGAACGGCCCAGGAAAATGCAGCCGGATGAGCAATGGTGGTTCACCTTATGTGCGGTCCCGGATATGCGGTCCGGCGGCTCATCTCCCAATGGCTTGTCGATGGGGAAGTGGAACTCGTCATGTCGCCGCGAACCGTCACCGCGCTAGCGGGGCTCTTTTGAAGACGCCGGTGTTTTTCTTTGTGGAACTGAATCTGTGAGGTGATTGATGCATGAATCAAACATTTGCGTATTTCCGCTGCATCGGCGACGTATATTGGTCGAAAGTATCGCCCAGGCCCTCGAGACCAAGAACGGCGAGGCGGCGAGCGCGTTCTGGCGCTGTGCCGCCAAGAAAATGCTCATTCAATTGTCCGATGTAGGAATTGCGCCAGAGCTCGCTGCGCAGGAGGTTGGAAGCCTTCTTCATGCGGTCTTGGACGACATGGCCAACCGAACGGTAATGCACAAAGCATAGGCTCGGGCGCTGTTGGACCGCGCGTCAGCTCGGGTCCTTATCGGGGGACTGCTCCGACTGGCCGACGGTCCGGCCAAACCGGCATACCGGCAAAGCTTTGAGGTTGCGATCGCTCACGGCGGCCGGTCCAATATTCTAAGACGACCTCAGAAGCCACGTTGGCTTCTTTGGACGAAGCGGAGGGGCGCCATTTTGGCGTGCTCACGCTGGACTGCGGGTTGCGCCTACGGAAATCCAAAGTCCGGCCGCGCGAGCCAATCGACCGGAACAGTCGAAAGCTCGTGGGGCGGGTCCGCTCACCCTCACGGCGGCGGTGGCGGCCGTGAGCAGACTTAACTCAAGTCACGGCTGAGCATCCGCAGGCGCTATGCCGATTGGATGAGAACTGGTTGCCACAACACCGGCCCGTTGAGGCGTCCCCTCCAGCGGATGCGCAAGAGACTGGCGTAGGAAATATCGAGGAAGCCGGCGACTGCCTCGGTGTTGCCGACCTGCTTGGGCTGTCCGATACGTGACAACGGCCAGGTCGCGAGACGAAGGATCCTTTCGATGCGCGTATCTGTCACCGTTACGATCCCGGAGAGATTGTTGGCCAAGCCGAATTCGATGATCCCCGCGAAGAGCTCGTAGGTTGCTTGGGCCAGGCCGCCAGCTGCCTTCGGCGCTGTCGCAGGGAGATCGAGCGCGAAACGACTACTCTCCCAGATATCGGCACTCGCAGGGACCACCATCTCATCCAGCAGCGTCGGAAACGTATCGCGCAACATTGTCGGTCCGGTGGTCGGCAAAAGGCGGACGCAGCCGCAAGTTCGCCAATCGGACCCCTTGAGAAGCAGGTAGACGGGGTTCAGGCTGTCAAACGAGTCCGTTTCCATTTCGCCTTCGGTCTGCACTTCCCAATCGAGCCGCTTCTTGAAAACCCGATACCTAAGTCCGTGCATTTCCTTGAGTTCGCTCGCAAACTCGGCGTAGCAGTCGGGTGTTATCAGCTGCATCATTGTCGTCTCCGTGCGGGATGTGTCCACGCAATCGAAGGGCAAAGCCGTCATGAATGCAGCCTGTAGACCTTTACAGCTAGACTTGGAGAGGATCAGGATCTCGCCCGAGCAGCCATCCGCACTACGGCCTGGTTGATGGTTCGCACGCCAAGCTTCGCCTTGGCGTTTTCCTGATGGAAGGTCACGGTGCGTTTCGAGACACCGAGAATCTGGCTGATATCCCAGGCCGACTTGCCGCACGCCGCCCATTTCAGGCACTCGAACTCCCGCCGGGTGAGCATTATGCCATCTACCACGCAATCTTCGGCGAGCCTGCGCCGGGCATGGATATGAACGTTGATCGCAACCAGTTGCATTGCTTTTTCGTAGCGCGTCAGCGACCTCAGAAATGGCGGATGCGCCTCGTTGGAGGCGAAGGTCAGTGCGGCGAACCGGCCGCGATGATCATGCATCGACATGGTCAGTCCGCCGCGAATGCCGAACTCAGCTGCTTTTTCCAGGACTTCCTGCTGAGAGGTCGGCAAATAACGGTGATCGCGGTCCACACCCCAGTCGAAGGTATCCCAGCCCCGCAGTCCCCGCAGGATCACGGGATCCACGCTGTGGTAGCGCTGTTGCAGGTAATGTGATGTCCATGATGATGGATAATTCGAGATCAATCGCGGCCTGTCGCCGGAAGCGGATGGGTAGGTGAAATAAGCGAAGAGCGGAAAGTCGAACCCGGCTGCGGCGGACGCCATTGCCTCATGGAGATCGACGGCATCGACGCTTGCAGAGAGTTGCTCGACCAAGGTTTCAAATACGCGATGCATCTGCGCTTAGCGTACCTCGCGGAGGTTGCTGGAAGCCGACGGAGACGTGGTTCTAAATGATGGCCTGTCCCTGCAGGGCATACGACGCGCCGCCGTCATCACCGCAATTGCTGTGCTGCTTCCGATTGGAGAGAGCTCCGCCCACCTGACCAACTACCGATGGGTGATATTGCGACGTTATCGATGAGCCGCGTGTCGCCAAGCCAAGCCGCAGCAAGCAAGCGTGCCGGTCGGTCAAGGCTTGCTAACGATTGCAGGTCTGTTTCTCCGCGAAGCTCCAGGTATTCGAGCTCGCGATAGCCGGCAGCCAGAATTGCTGCACGCGCTTCATCAAGCGTAGGCAGGATGGGGGAGCCGCGTGCAAGCCGCTCGGCCGTATCGAGCAGGACCGATGCTAGTTTTGGGGCAATGGCGCGTTGGGCTGGGGAGAGCCGCACGTTACGCGACGATAGCGCAAGACCATCGGCTTCGCGGACTGTCGGACAGGGCACAATAGTGATCGGAATGTCGAGATCCCGGACCAAGCGCCTGACAAGCTGAAGTTGCTGAAAATCCTTTTCGCCAAAAAAGGCGAAGTCAGCGCCGGCCTGCAGGAAGAGCTTGGCCACGACCGTCGCCACGCCATTGAAATGGCCGAGCCGGAATGCGCCGCAAAGGCATTCGCTGATGCCGGACACTGAAACGGCCGTGGCGAAGCCCACCTGGTACATTTCCTCTGTGTCCGGCACATAGAGCAGATGCGTGCCCAGCAGAGCGAGCTTGGCAGCATCGTCGCTTTCCGTCCGAGGGTAGGCAATCAGGTCGGCGGGGCTGTTGAACTGCTTGGGGTTTACGAACAGCGTCACGATCACCCGCTCGGCCCTTTCGAGCGCCTTCCGCACGAGGCTCAGATGCCCGTCGTGCAAGGCTCCCATGGTCGGCACAATACCGATCGTGGCACCCGAGCGACGCCATTGCGCAACGACGCCGCGCAGCTCGCTCACGGTTCGAGCGATCGGCACGCTCATGTGAAGTCACCGGCCTTCAAGGCGTTGACATAGAGATGTTCGACCGCCGGAAAGTGCCGGTTCCGCATATCGGTGGCGTAAGCGGCGATTGCCGCCTCAGCCTGCTCACCGAGCTCGGCATAGCGTTTGACGAACTTCGGCCGAAATGAGGTGAAGAGCCCGAGCATATCGTGGCTCACCAGAATCTGGCCGTCGCAAGCTGGCGAGGCACCGATGCCGATGGTGGGTATGTCGATATCGGCGGTTATCTGCCGTGCAAGCTGCTCCGGTATCTTTTCCAGCACCAAGGAGAAGGCGCCAGCTTCAGTTACCGCCCTGGCGTCGCGCCTGATCCGCTCTGCATCGGCTCCCCGGCCCTGCACACGATAGCCTCCAAACGTGTTTACCGCCTGCGGCGTCAGGCCCACATGGGCCATGACAGGTACGCCGCGCGCGGTAAGGAAGCGGATGGTTTCCGCGATGGTCTCGCCGCCCTCGATCTTTACCGCTGAACAACCGGTCTCACCCATCACGCGCGCAGCGTTGCCGAAAGCGTGCTCTGGGCTTTCCTCGTAGGAACCGAAGGGCAGGTCGACGACCATCAGCGCGTGTTCAAGGCCGCGGCGAACGGCCTGTCCGTGCATGATCATCATGTCGAGCGTGACCCCCAGCGTCGACGACAGGCCGTGCAGCACCATGCCGACGCTGTCGCCGACAAGAACGATGTCGCAGTGGCGATCGAGCAGCCTCGCGACCGGCGTGGTGTAGGCCGTCAAGCATACAAGTGGCGTCTGGCCTTTTCGCGATCGAATATCTGGAGGAGTCATCCCTTTTATCTCACCAGCCGCGCTCAACCGAGGCCCCTTCCCTTACGTTACCAACAGCGGGTGTCGCGTTTGGCATATTTTTGTGCGACTGCGAAGAGCTAAAAACAGCGCTTGAGTACTCCGGTGTTGACGTGCTGGCTTCCAAGGTTACATTCAATCGATTAAGGCGCTCCGTTGGGCCAACCCGCTTTCGCAAACATGGATCCTCAGACAAGAAGAACCAAGAAAGGCAAAGCCGCCGTCAAAGCTGACGAAGCCAAAGTGGACCTGACTGCCGTCGTGGTCGCCGTAAACGACAGTGAGCCCTGTGTCCTCACAGTCGGTCATGCGGACACCCTCCCTTCTGGACCTTTTGCCCTTGAGCATCGATCACTGCAGTCGGGTTTGAGGGGGTGGGTGGAGCAGCAGACCGGCCATGCACTTGGATACATCGAGCAACTCTACACCTTCGCCGATCGCGATCGCATCGGCACTGAGCGCCACCAGCGCGTCATCTCAATCAGCTATCTCGCATTGACCAGGAAGGAACAGGCAACGAACTCGGCCGCGTGCGGCTGGCAAAGTTGGTACGAATATTTTCCCTGGGAGGACCACCGCTTCGGCACGCCGCCTGTGCTGCTCGATAGATTGCGGCCCCGCCTGATTGAGTGGGCCGGCGGCGCCAGCGAGCCGACCACTCAACGCGAGCGCCGGCAGCGCGCTGCGATAGCCTTCGGCTTCGACGACCGCCATTGGAACGAGGAACTCACGCTCCAACGCTACGAGTTGCTCTATGAAGCTGCTCTGATTGAGGAGGCCGGTGGCGGCAGGGACGCGATTGCGGCCGCGGCTGGCAAACCAATGGTCGCTGACCACCGTCGTATTCTGGCAACCGGGATCGCGCGGCTGCGTTCGAAGATCAAATACCGGCCGGTCGTGTTCGAGCTTATGCGGCCTTCCTTCACGCTGCTGCAACTGCAGCGAACCGTGGAAGCTTTGGCTGGCAGGCTGATCAACAAGCCGAACTTCCGGAGATTGGTCGAGCAGCAGGAACTTGTTGAGGAGACCGGGGAGACCTCCCTCGACACGGGCGGCCGACCGGCGAAGCTTTATCGCTTCCGGCATGCCGTCCTCGACGACAGGGCTATCGCCGGGACAAAATTACCGCTGGCGCGGGCTTGACATACTTATAGTCAAGGTAGATATATTCCCTTATTGTCAAACCGAATATAATCGAGGCGCCAATGACTGGGGCGTTACCTATGGCTGCGTCCTTGTATGAGCGTGTCCGGCGGGTGATCCCACCCGTTGAATGGCCCGCGTTCGCCGGCGATATTGAAGCCATCTTAGCGCTGAAGCGTGAGCGCAATGCGGTGGTGCTGGCGCACAATTACCAGACGCCCGAAATTTTTCATTGCGTGGCAGACATCGTCGGCGACAGCCTGGCGTTGGCCCACAAGGCGGTGACGGTCGACGCCGACATCATCGTGGTTGCCGGCGTTCATTTCATGGCCGAGACGGCAAAACTGCTCAATCCGAACAAGACCGTGCTCATCCCGGATCTCCGCGCCGGCTGCTCGCTGGCCGAATCGATCACGGCAAACGACGTGCGGCTAATGCGGCTGCGGTATCCGGGGGTCCCCGTTGTTACTTACGTCAACACTTCCGCCGCCGTAAAAGCGGAGTCCGACATCTGCTGCACGTCCGGCAACGCCAAGGCGGTGGTGGAATCGCTTGGCGTGGCGCGTGTGCTGATGCTCCCGGACGAATATCTGGCGAGGAACGTGGCAGCCGATACAGACGTCGAGATCATCGCCTGGAAAGGCCATTGCGAGGTGCATGAGCGCTTCACCGCAGCAGACATCCGGGAACTGCGCGATGCCCATCCAGGCGTCATCGTGCTGGCCCATCCAGAATGCCCACCAGACGTTGTCGCGGAGGCGGAGTTCTCCGGCTCGACCGCGGCGATGTCGGATTATGTCGAGCGTGAGAAACCGAAGCGTGTCGTCCTTCTGACCGAATGTTCGATGAGCGACAACGTCGCGGTCGCGCATCCCGACGTCGAGTTCGTTCGCCCATGCAATCTGTGCCCGCACATGAAGCGCATCAACCTGGCCAACATTCGCGCCGCACTCGAGCAGAACCGGCATGAGGTCCGGATTGATCCCGAAATTGCCGGCCCCGCCCGCCGCGCGGTCGAGCGCATGCTTTCCCTATGAGTCTGGAGGTTCGCGAAATCGCGGGGGCGCCGGTCGTCATCGGCGGCGGCATTGCCGGCCTGATGACGGCGCTTCATCTGGCGCCGGAACCGGTCGTGCTTTTGACCAACGCGCCGCTTGGAACCGGAGCCTGCAGTGAACTTGCCCAGGGCGGTCTTGCGGCAAGTCTCGGGGGCGACGACGGCCCAGATTTTCACCTTTGCGACACGATAGCTGCCGGCGACGGACTCTGCGATGAGGCCACGGTGCGGCGAGTGGTACGAGCTGCACCCGAAGCGATTAGGACGATCCAAAGGTTCGGCGTCGACTTCGACCAGCACCCTGACCGCGCGTTGCGACTTGGGCTCGAGGCGGCACACTCGCGACGGCGGATTGTGCATGCAGCCGGCGACGCCACCGGTCGCGAGTTGGTGCGCGCGCTCGTCGCCGCGGTTCGGCGTACAGCCTCGATCACCATTATCGAAAATGTGGAGGTCCGCCGGCTGGTCGTGCAGGACGGGTCGGTCATCGCCGTGGTCGCAGCAGGACGAGCCGGCGCGCTCGCTCTGCCCACGCGTCGCGCGGTGCTGGCGACCGGCGGCGTCGGCGGGCTGTTTTGCGACACGACAAACCCCGCTGGCTCATGGGGTCACGGGCTGGCGCTCGCCGCATGGGCGGGGGCGGAACTCGCCGACTTGGAATTCATACAGTTCCATCCAACTGCGCTCGACGGTCCGCGCCGGCCGATGCCGCTGGTGAGCGAAGCCGTGCGTGGCGAAGGCGCGGTGCTCATCGATGAGCGAGGAGAGCGCTTCCTCGCCGACACACCTGGCGGTGAACTTGCGCCTCGCGACGTCGTAGCGCGCGCCATTTGGCACCAGCTTGCCGTTGGACGCCGCGTATTCCTGGACGCACGGCAAAGTCTCGGCCCGAGATTTGGCAAGCGTTTTCCAGGCATCGCCGAATTGTGCCGGAGCGCAGGAATCGACCCAGCGACCGACCTGATCCCGGTGCGCCCGGCGGCACATTATCACATGGGCGGCGTCGCCGTAGACAGCGCCGGCCGCAGCTCCATCGAGGGATTGTGGGCCTGCGGTGAGGTGGCCTGTACCGGCCTGCACGGCGCCAACCGCCTGGCCAGCAACTCGCTCACCGAAGCGGCGGTCACCGCGAGCTGGGTTGCCGAAAGCGTTGCCGGCACGTCGTATACCCGGCGACCGCGCAGATGCTCCACATTCGTCCCTCCACGACCAGACGCTTCCGTGGTCCGCCCGATTGTCTCCGCCGCCCTGGGTATCATCCGCGACGGCGAGGCAATGCGCGAAGCGGTGGCGACCCTGCTGCCGATCGCAGCCAATAGTGTCGCTGCCTCTGGTCCGGCTTTGGTCTCACTGATGATCGCCGCGGCGGCCCTGAGGCGGGAAGAGAGTCGAGGCGCGCACTGTCGGTCCGATTTCCCGCTCCACGATGCCAACGTGCGCCCATCACGGCTGACACTGCACAGCGCAATGCGGGCCGCGGCCGCACTCGATTGCCGGGCTACCATACGGAGCACTTGATATGACTTCATTCTCCCCCCTCCCCGCGACCCTGATCGAACCGATTGTGCGCGTTGCGCTCCTCGAAGACCTGGGCAGATCCGGCGACCTGACCACCGATGCGGTTATCCCGTATGATTGCACTGCCACGTTGGTGCTCAAAGCGAGGCAGGCGGGCGTCGTTGCCGGGCTCGATCTGGTCTCGTATGCCTTCCTTCTCGTGGAACCGGCGATCAACATCCAGATCTGGCGCCCTGATGGCAGCGAGGTTGGGGCCGGGGAAACCATTGCAAGATTGTCCGGACCCGCACGAGGCCTGCTCACGGCCGAACGCACGGCCCTCAATTTCTTATGCCGGCTGAGCGGCATTGCCACTGCCACAGCGGCCATGGTTGAGGCCGTGCGCGGTCACAAGGCGAGGATTGTATCGACGCGAAAGACGACGCCCGGGCTGCGGGCATTGGAGAAATACGCCGTGCGCGTCGGCGGCGGTGCCAATCACCGGTTCGGCCTCGATGACGGCGTGCTCATAAAGGACAACCACATCGCGATCGCCGGCGATATGCGCACAGCAATAGAGCGGGCGCGCGCCGCAGCAGGGCATATGGTGAAGGTCGAGGTCGAGGTCGACACGCTGAAGCAGCTCGATGCAGCGCTCGCGATTGGTGTTGACGCGGTGCTGCTCGACAATATGTCGGTCGAGGATCTTGCCCGCGCGGTTTCTATAGTGGATGGCCGTACGATCACCGAGGCGTCCGGTCGGGTGATGCCGAAAACGGCGGCGGCGATTGCGGCGACCGGTGTCGATCTCATCTCCATGGGTTGGCTGACGCACAGCGCCCCGATCCTCGACATCGGCCTGGACATGCCGGACCACCAGAACATCTGCAAGCACTTGAACTGAGGATTACGGCGTGAGGAGCAACATCAGCTCGGCAGGCGTAGGAGGTGCTGGAAAGACGTGCCGCAGCTCGCCTTTAGCGAGTGCGCCCCAAAGCCAAGAAGGCGTACCGGACTAGCAAACAAAGGTTTGACGATGACGATTGGAATGAACTCGGAGTTCGACGTGAACCAGACCATGCAATCGGTCGACGGAACGCCTCCGCGATGGAACCGCAAAGAGGCCGAGGCCATCTACGGCATGCCATTCAACGATCTGCTGTTCCTGGCTCAGACGATCCACCGCCAGAACTTCGATCGAAACCGAGTGCAGCTGTCGCGGCTCCTTAGCATCAAGACCGGCGGGTGCCCCGAAGATTGCGGCTATTGCAGCCAGTCTGCGCATTACGAAACCGGTGTGAAGGCGTCGAAGCTGGTGGACGTCAAGCATGTCATCGACGAAGCGGCCAAGGCGCGTGATGGCGGCGCAACGCGCTATTGCATGGGCGCGGCGTGGCGAAGTCCCAAGGAGCGCGACATGGACGTTGTGGTCGCCATGATTGAGGGCGTCAAGGCCCTCGGCATGGAGACCTGCATGACGCTCGGCATGCTCGATCTTGAGCAAGCTGCTCGCCTGAAGCAGGCCGGTCTCGACTACTATAACCACAACATCGATACCTCTGAGCGCTACTATGGCGAGGTTATTTCAACCAGGACTTTTGCCGACCGGCTGAAAACGCTTGGGCACGTGCGCGCGGTTGGGATGAAAGTCTGCTGCGGCGGCATTGTCGGGATGGGAGAAGAAAAGACCGATCGCATCGACATGCTGGTCACGCTCGCGAACCTGCCCGAGCCGCCGGAAAGCGTGCCGATCAACATGCTTATTCCCATCGAAGGCACGCCGCTTGCCGCGGCCGACGCCATCGATCCGATCGATTTCGTCCGCATCGTTGCGCTCGCGCGGGTGATGATGCCGAAATCCTATGTAAGGCTGTCCGCCGGCAGGACGGCGATGAGCGACGAAACGCAGGCGCTGTGCTTCTTTGCCGGCGCCAATTCGATCTTTGTCGGCGACACGCTGCTGACGGCGGGAAATCCCGGCGAGGACAAGGATACCCTTCTGTTC
>NZ_RZPF01000390.1:0-6080 GCF_004022735.1 Mesorhizobium sp. M7A.F.Ca.AU.001.01.1.1 | reverse complement strand
TTTTATCGCTGCCACAATGGATAGCGCGGTCGCTGCGGTGCCGGACTTGCTGCAACTCGACAGGCGAAAGGTGAGGGCCGTTTTCGAAAAGCGGTTCTCCGCCCGAAGAATGGCCGGCGACTATCTGGCCGCCTATGCGGGCCTGATCGGCGTCCCGAGCACGGCGAAGGCGTCTTGAGCAGCGACGTGCTCGAGCCACGGCAACGAAACAACAGGGATCTTTGACGAATGGCCCAACTCGATGAGGGCCAGCTCGATCCTGCGGTTGCGCTTGCATCGCTCGACGCCACCGCCCCTCGCGAGCCGCATCGGTTGTTTGCGCTCAAGCAGGGCGATTGCTTCGCCGTTGCCGACGCCTATGGCGACATACGTGGCGCCGGCGACGGTTTCTTTCGCGACGACACGCGGGTTCTTTCCGAGTTCCGGCTGACCGTCGGCGGCAGGCAGACATCTCTGCTCGGCGCCTCGCTCAGCCAGGACAATGTGCTGTTCACCACCAATTTGACCAATCTGCCGATACAGAGCGCCGGTGGACGCGACATCCCGCAGGGAGCCATTCACATCGAACGCGTCAGACTGCTTTGGCAGGACAGGCTGTTTGAACGCATCACCCTTTCCAATTACAGCCGGGAACACTCGACGATCAGCGTTTCCCTGCACTATTCCGCCGATTTCCGCGACATGTTCGAAGTGCGTGGCTCGACACGGCCGAAGCGCGGGCTGGCCCATGCCGCCGAAACAAACGCGACGTCGGTCCTGCTGCGCTATGATGGGCTCGATGGCCTGGCCCGCCTCTCGGCGATATCGTTCTCGCAGGCGCCGGACCAACTGAGTGCCAACCGTGCCGATTTCCTGATCGCCGTGACCAAGCGCAGCAGGAAGGTGCTTTATGTCGAGGTCGGTCCCGAGGTGGCCGACAAGCCCGACCGCGACCGGTTCCGCGCCGCTGCCGCCCGCGCCCGCTTTGGCATGCGGGCCAAACGTCGCCATGGCGCGACGGTGCGCAGCTCGGGCCGTGTCTTCAACGACTGGGTCGAGCGCGCTCGCGCCGATGTCGCGCTGCTGACCACCGAGCTGGCGACCGGCCCCTATCCCTATGCCGGCATCCCCTGGTTCTCGACGGCGTTCGGCCGCGACGGCGTCATCTCGGCGCTGCAGATGCTGTGGCTCAATCCGGGCCTGGCGCGGGGCGTGCTGGCCTTTCTGGCCCAGCATCAGGCGACCGAGACATCGCCGTTCAGCGATTCGCAGCCGGGCAAGATCATGCACGAGACCCGCAAGGGCGAAATGGTGGCGCTGCGGGAGCTTCCCTTTGGCCGCTACTACGGTGGCGTCGATACGACACCGCTCTACATCTACCTTGCCTGTGCCTACGCCGATCGTACCGGTGACATGGCGTTCATCGACGGCCTGTGGCCGTCGCTGTGCGCCGCGGCCGAATGGACGGAGGAGGCGGGCCGGGAAACCGGATTCGTGACTTACCAGCGAGCGGCCGAGTCCGGCCTCGCCAACCAGGGATGGAAGGACAGTTTCGATTCGGTCTTCCATGCCGATGGCCGCATTCCCAAGGGCCCGATCGCCCTTGTCGAAGTGCAGGGCTACGTCTTTGCCGCCTTCCGGGGGCTGGCGGCACTTGCCCGTCGCCGGGGCGAGAACGACAGGGCCGACCACTGGGATGATCGCGCCGAAGCGATGCGGGTTGCCGTGGAACGGGATTTCTGGCTTGACGATCTCGGCTTCTATGCGCTGGCAATCGACGGTGCCGGCGAGCCCTGCAAGGTGCGGACCTCGAATGCGGGGCATCTGCTCTTTGTCGGATTGCCTGAGCCGGCGCGGGCCCAGATGGTGGCTGACCAGCTGCTTTCCGCCTCCTTCCATTCGGGCTGGGGACTGCGGACGCTCGCCGACGATGCCGTGTTCTTCAATCCGATGTCGTACCACAATGGCTCGATCTGGCCGCACGATACCGCCCTTTGCGGTGCCGGGCTGGCGCGCTATGGCGAGCGCGAAAGCGTGGTTCGCCTGATGAGCGGCACGTTCGAATCCGCGGTCCATTTCAACATGCGGCTGCCCGAACTGTTCTGCGGTTTTACACGTGCGCCGGGCGAAGCACCCATCGCCTATCCCGTCGCCTGCCTGCCGCAAGCGTGGTCGGCGGGCTCCGCTTTCATGTTGATGCAGGCCTGTCTTGGCCTGGAGATCGACGGCTGGGAGGGTGAGATTCGCGTCGGCCGCCCCAGGCTGCCGATCGGCATCGACACGCTGACACTGCGGCACCTGGGCGTCGGCGACCGGGTCGTCGATCTCACCTTCCAGCGCGTCGGCGACCGGGTCGTCGCTTTCCTGGCCGACCGCCATGAAGGGCTGGTGCCGCTCATAGTAAGAACATGATCCGAACAAAATTGGCGGAACCGATCCAGGCCTTGTGCGTTGCAAAAACACTGGTCCGAACGCCGACCACGTGGCCGGCGGACCGTTTCAAACGGGAAACACGAACAAACGGTCGCCGACGGCCGGGGTGAGTTGACGTTCAATGACAAACTACGGTGCGGACCTGCTCTGGGTTCTGATTTTCGCGAGCCTCGGTTTTTCCGCTCTTGCCGTATTCCTCTCCATATCGCGGCACCGTCGCCGTCATCCTCCTGCCGTCCCACATACGGCAGGCGAAGATGTGGCGGCGGAGGCCGCGCGCAAGGTGATACGGGAGTTCGAAAAGAACGGCCAATCGGCCGATGCCGCGCTGGTGACCTGGTCGCCAGAAACATTGCGCAAGATCCTGGCCGACGATCTGCCCGATGCGCAGGTTATCGTGGTGTCCAATCGCGAGCCGTACATCCACAATGTGAAGGACGACGGCGTCGAGTTGCTCGTCCCGGCCAGCGGGCTGGTGTCGGCGCTCGAGCCCATTACCCGCGCCTGTGCGGGCACCTGGATCGCCTATGGCGGCGGAACGGCGGACCGCCTTACCGTCGACGACCACGATCGCGTGCAGGTGCCGCCTGGCAACCCGTCCTACACGCTGCGCCGGGTCTGGCTGACGGAGGAAGAGCATCAGGGCTATTATCTCGGTTTCGCCAATGAGGGCCTTTGGCCGCTTTGCCATATCGCCTTCACCCGGCCGATTTTTCGTGCCTCCGACTGGGCTGCCTATGAAGCCGTCAACCGGAAGTTTGCCGATACGGTGGTTGCCGAGGCGCGCAACGAGCGGCCGATCGTGCTGGTCCAGGATTACCATTTCGCGCTGCTGCCGCGCATGATCCGCGAGCGCTTGCCGGAGGCGATCGTCATCACTTTCTGGCACATCCCGTGGCCAAATTCGGAAGTGTACAGCATCTGCCCATGGCGTGAACGCATCCTCGAAGGCCTGCTCGGCAGCTCGATCATCGGCTTCCACACTCAGTTCCATGCCAACAATTTCACCGAAAGCGTCGATCGCTTCCTGGAAAGCCGCATCGAGCGGGCCGATGCGGCCATCTCCTACGGCGGACGGACCACATTGGTGCACGCCTATCCGATCTCGATAGAATGGCCGGCGGACCTGCTGGCGAAACTTCCCGCTGTCGACGATTGCCGCGCTCGCATGCGCGAGAGGTTCGGCCTTAAAGCGGATGTGAAGCTGGCCGTCGGGGTCGAGCGCCTCGATTATACCAAGGGCATTCTCGATCGGTTTCACGCTTTGAACGAATTGTTCAAGCGACAGCCTGAGTGGATCGGAAAACTGGTCTTCCTGCAGATCGCGGCACCCAGCCGCGGCACGCTGCCTGCCTACAAGCTGCTCCATGACGAGTGCCACCGTTATGCCGAAGAGCTCAACCGGCGTTATGGCAGCGAGGGCTACAGGCCGGTGATCATGGTGGCCGAACATCACTCGCAAGAACAGGTCTACGAGATCTATCGGGCCGCCGACATATGCATGGTCACCAGCCTGCATGACGGCATGAACCTCGTCGCAAAGGAATTCGTCGCCGCGCGCGACGACGAGCAGGGCGTTTTGATGCTCAGCACATTCGCCGGCGCCTCGCGTGAATTGCTGGAGGCGCTTATCGTCAACCCTTACGATGCCGCCATGATGAGCGGAGCGCTGTTGCAGGCACTGACCATGTCGCCCGAAGAACAGCGCGAGCGCATGCGCCCCATGCGCGAGACAATCCGCAACAACAATGTCTATCGCTGGGCCGGCAGCATGCTTCTGGATGCGGCACGTTTGCGCAAGCGCGGGGACCTCGATCGGGTGACCGGTGCCGTCAGCGACCCGCCGCCCAGCGTCGACAATGTCGTCTCCATTTTTGAGCGCAGACGGGTGGCGATGTCATGAGCGATGCGCTGCAAAATATTGTTGGCGAGACCCTGCACAAGCCGCAGGCCGTCATGGAGAAACCGCACACTGTGCTGACCGGCGAATGGGCGTTGTTCCTCGACATCGACGGCACCCTGCTGGAACATGCCGAACACCCGGACGCCGTCTCGGTCAGCGACGAGCTCCGCTCCTTGCTGCAAGGCCTGGATCGCAAGCTGAACGGGGCATTGGCCTTCATAACAGGCCGTTCCGTCGCGGCTGTCGATCATCTGTTTCAGCCTTTGAAGCTGCGCGCCGCCGGGCTCTATGGCCTGGAACATCGGCTCCTACCGAACGACGACGTCGAAGTCGCGGATGAGCCGGCGGATATTTCTGCGCTTGCCGACGAGATCGAGGCCGAGCTCGGTCGTGGCGCCTATATCGAGCGCAAAGGACGGGTGCTGGCCATCCACACGCGCGCCGCCCCGCATCTGCTTCCGCGCGCGACGCAGCTTGTCGAGCAGGCGCTGGCCACGCTGCCAAAGGGCTACCGGGTGGTTCCCGGCAATGCCGGTGTTGAACTGCTGCCGCTCGAGGCCGCCAAGGGCGCCGCGATCCGGCGTTTCATGGAAATTGCGCCATTCACGGGCCGTCGCCCGGTCTTCCTGGGCGACGACACGTCGGATGAAAACGGTTTTGAGGCCGTCAATGATGCCGGCGGCATATCGATACGCGTCAAACCACCAGCGCACACCGCAGCGCGGTACGGGCTTGCCGACGTTGTCGAGACGCTGGCCTGGCTGAGAGGTCAACTTTAGATCCAGCCGACGCAACCGCGATCGCGCCTCCTGGAAAGGGCAAGGAAAGGAACGGTTTCGATGGGACGCTTCGCACAATTGGTCCGAGAGATCACCCCGAACTGGCTGCACTCTCGCTCCTCCCGCCATGACATTGCCGACGTTTCACCGTCCGACGCGGATTTCAGCTGGCAAGAGGCGATCGATAACAAGATGTATGGGGCTGATACGCCTGATTATTCCTATGTTCCGGAAAAGACCGCTTCAGATGCGGTGAGACCGGGCGGTGACAGCCCCGGCGAAAAGAGCGTGCGGGGTGATCCAAAGAGAGCCAATTGAGGGTGAAAGCCTGTCGGCGCCCGAGGAACGCTAGGCCGCAAATCGCAGTCCGCCGTCGCAGGTCAGCACCTGACCGGTCATGAAGCCGTTGGAGACGAGGAAGGCTATTGCCGCGGCGACGTCTTCGGCGCGACCGATGCGGCCGACCGGGGTCCTGCCGGCATAGTCGGCAAACAGCGCCTGCCTCTGCTCCTCGGCCAGAAAGTCCCACCAGGGCGTGTCGATGACGCCTGGCGCCACGACATTGACGCGCAGCGGTTTCAACTCCATCGCCAGGATCGGCACCACGGTCAACAGCATGCCGTTGATGGCGGCGATACCGGCGACGCCGGGCGTTGCGAGCTGCGCCGACACCGCCGAGATGAAGGTGACCGATCCGGCCTTGTTGAGTGTCGGCAAGGCGGCCTGCAGGCAGGACAGCTGCGGGCGGACCTTTTCCTCCACGCCACTGCCGATGTCACTCAGGTCAAGCGCCGGGAACGGGCCGAGGCCCTTGCCGCCGCTGGCCGCCAGCACCAAGTGATCAAAGGGGCCGAGGCGCTCGAAGAATTGACGGACCTCATCCGGCTTCGACGCGTCGAAAGCGGCCTTCTCGGCAGCACCGCCAAGGCTCTTCCAAGCGCTCTTCAGCTTGTCCTCGTTGCGGCCGGTGATGGTTACCTTCATGT
>NZ_RZPF01000389.1:0-6087 GCF_004022735.1 Mesorhizobium sp. M7A.F.Ca.AU.001.01.1.1 | reverse complement strand
CCTTCTCGGGCACCAGCAAGGTGATCAGCTCGGGCGCGACGGACGCCGTCAGCCTGGGTCTCGTTGGCAATTTCCCCGCAGGCACACCGGCCCCCAACACCAATTCCGCGATCAATTTCACCAATGGCGGTCTCGACATAACGACGACGACCGGCACCGGCTTCATCGCCTTCGGAGATTTTACCACCGGCGCCGTTACGGTCACCGGCACGGGCAACGAGATCAATTCCGGCGCCGACGGTCTTATCTTGTTCGGCGCCAATGTCGGCGCCGGCGGCGTTGCCTTCGACAGCGTCTCGGCCGTATCCACGAGTACCGGCGCTGGTGTGCTGCTTGGAGGTATCAATCTCGGCGGCGACGTCAACATTGGCGGCCTGAGGGATACCGGCTACATCGGCGCTTCATTGATCGGCCTGAGCGGCGCCGGCGTGGTCAATTTCACCGGCAAGACCGATCTCGACGTCAGCTACAGAGGGTTCGATATTGGTGGGCCGCTGGTCGGCACCATAAACATCGCCAATGTCGCCGGATCCACCCTGAACATCGATGGCGCCGAGATCGGTATCGCATTGACGACCTCGAGCGGGACCGTCAACGTTGGCGGGAATGGCGGCAGCGCCAGCATCGGCGCGACGACAAGCACCACTGGTTCAGCGATCACGCTCGCCGGCGGCAATGATCTTGTCCACGCCACACTGAACTACACCGGCTCGATCAACGTCAGCGCGGGTAGCGTCTTGCAAGTCGGCGGCGGCGACTGGAGCGAGCTCAACATGAGCGGTTCGGTCGTTTCGACCTCGGCAGTAGCACTGCCGGGGACAGCGGTCTTCACCTTCAGCGGCAACGCCGAGGGCGTGTACAATATTTCGAGCACGATCAATCATACCGGGAGCGCCGTCGGCGTCTTGTTTGACGGATCGTCCGAGGGAACGGCCACCTTCTCCGGCACCTCGAAGATATTCGACACCAGCAGCGGCGCCAACGGCGCCATCGTCAAGCTCCCCAGCATCGGCCCGACCCAGGGCACGGGCTCGCTCGCCTTTACCGGCGGCAACCTCAAGATCACCACCGCCAGCGGCGCCGGCTTCAGCGCCAGCACCTTCGGCGCCGGCACGATCAGCGTCAGCGGCACCGGCAACACCATCACCACCGGCACGGGAACCGCGCTGAAGCTTGGCGATGCGACGGCGGTCGTGGCCGGGGCGACAGGCGCGACGGTCGGCGCGGACGGCATCAAGTTCGACACGATTTCGACCAATGGCGCGGCGACCGGCATATCACTCAACAATGTCAGCGGCGGCGCCATCGATCTCGGGGCGGTCGACCTGCAGGGCATCACTGGCACCGGCGTCCAGGTTTCCGGCACGCTCGGCTCGACGCTGGATTTCCACAGCCTGAACATCGGGATCGCGGCAAGCGCCACCAACGCCGTCGGCCTCGACCTCAATGGCGCGGCGCTCGGCACGAGCACCATCACGGCCGACGATTTCGATGTCGACGGCGGCAACTCCACCGGTTCGCTCGGCATCGACATGGCCGGCACGACGACAACCGGCACCGGCAAGATCCAGCTCGGTGACCTCCTCAACAACAATCCTGGCCCTGCTGGTCAGACGTCGACCATCACCAAGGTCGCCCAGGGCGTCCAGTTCTCCAGCGCCACCAACGCCAGGCTGGTGTTCGGCGACGGCGGCAGCCCGGCCGAATCGAAGATCGAGACCTTCGGCAACGGCCAGGTCATCCACGCCACCGACACGCTGCCGACATCGGGCGACTACAATTTCAACGACGTCAACTTCAGCGGCGACACGTCGAACCTGTCTTCGTACAAGGTCTACTATGTCACCGCCGATGCCACCGCCCTTGGCGACGGCAGCCTGCTCAATCCGGGCACCTATACCAACGCCCAGGCATCTACCGCCAATGTCATTGTGCTCATCGACAAGAACGTCGACGGCGGCCAGGCGACGATTGACCTCGGCGGTACGTCGTTCCAGCTCGATGACGGGCAGGTACTGCTCGCCTTCAAGAGCGACGACGCGGCCGTCGATGTCTCGCAGCTCGGCGTCGATACCAGCGCCGGCGCTTCGGCTGCGTTCCATTTCACCACCGTGCAAAACTCGCCGATCATCGCGGCACCGGCGGGCATCGACACGCTACGGCCGATCCTGCAGAGCAACACCGCCGGCTCGGTGGTCGATCTGGCGACATCAGGCTCGGGCGTCGTCACCGGCGGCCTCCAGAACCTCATCATCCGCAACACAGGCACCGGCACTGGTGTCGCCGTCAACGCGACGTCCGCCTCCAGTTTCTTCCTCCGCAACAACGACATCGCGGCCGGCGGCAGGGCGCTCGATTTCTCCACATCAGCTGCGCCGGCCAACACGCTTCTGCTTTCGATCGACGGCAATACGCTGAAATCGACGGGATCGGCGCTGGCCGCGTCCTTTGCCGGCCAGAACATCAGCGCGACGGACAACTCGGTCGAGATCCAGTCCTTTGCCGACAACACTGTGCTCGGCGGCACTGGCGGCGGCATCGCCTTCAACAATGTCCGCTTCGACTCCAACGGCGCCGGCGGCACTGTCAGCGCCGGAACGATCGGTGTTGGCTCACCAGGCCCAGGGCGCGTCCAGGGCGACGGCCTCAGCTTCACCAACACCAGCGGCACCCTCGATCTCGGCGCGTTCAGCGTCTTCAACAATGGCGGCACCGGCGTCCTAGCCAACACCAAGACCACCAATTTCACGCTGAACAGCAGCAGCGGCGGCGTCTTCACGGGGAATGGCGCGGCGTTCGATCTCGATCCGCTGACCGTCAATATGGTGGTGACCAGCATCAGTTCAGGCGGCAGCAGCGGCGGCATCATTTTCGACGGCGTCGCCGGTACCTTCACCGTCACCGGCAACACGAGCGTTGCCGCGGCGACGACTGCCGGCATTATGGCGATCAACGCCGGCAACACCGGCGTCTTCACCTTCAACACGGTGACACTGAACAGCGCCGTCACGGCGGGCGGCGGCATTCAGGTGGCGAGCGGTACGCTCAACATCACCGGCCTCGCCAACATTGACACGACCACCGGCGTCGGCGTCTCGCAAACCGGCGGCACGGTCAGCTTCACCGGCGGCGTGACCATCGACACCGCCAGCGGCACCGGAATTGTTGGAACCGGCGGCACGATGGGCATCACAGCTACCGCTGCCGCAGAAACGGTGAGGGCGACCACCGGCCAGGCGATCAATCTCTCTGGCGTCGCCGCCAGCATCGCGCTCGATTCGACCAATTCGGTCGGCGGCGCCAACAATGTCAGGCTGACCAACGTCAGCGGCACGGTCGACCTCGGTTCCGGCGCGCTGAGCGGTGCAACGGGTACGGCGTTCCTGGTTTCGGGCGGTTCGGCCAATATCGATTACAATGGCACCATTACCCACACCGCCAACGCCACCGCGATCGACGTCCAGAACCACACCGGCACCGCCGGCGGCGGCAGCACGATCTCGTTCGACGGCGCCATAACATCGAATAGCTTTAGCGACGGCATCAACCTGGTGGCCAATGGCGGCACCAACGGCACGACGATCAGCTTCACCAACAAGCTGGCGATCGATACCTCAACCAGCGACACCACCGGCTTCAGCGCCACCGGCGGCGGCACGGTTACCGCCACCGGCTCCGGCAGCACGATCAATTCGGGGACCGGCACCGCGCTCGATGTCGAGAACACGAATATCGGCTCGGGGAACCTTGTCTTCCAGAGCATCACATCGAATGGCGGTAGCGCCAACGGCATCATCCTGGTCAATACCGGCACGGCGCTCGGCAATGGCGGCTTGCATGTGACTGGAAATGGCGCCAACGTCGGCGCGACCGGCGGGGGCGTCATCGCCAACAAGACCGGCGCCGATGGCAGCGCCACGCAAGGCACCGGCATCTACCTCAGCAATACGAAGGATGTGCAGCTCAATGGTCTGCAGCTGAACGATTTCGACAATTTCGGTATCCGAGGGTTCGAGGTGAATGGCTTCGCGCTCACCAATAGCGTGGTGAACGCAACCTCTGGCACGAACGGCACCAGCGCCGCGGCCGACGAAGGCTCGATCAGCTTCCGCGCCGCCGACGCCGCCCATAACGGCCTGACCGGCACCGTCGCCATCACCAATTCGGTGATCGCGAACGGCCTTGAGGACAATTTCAACGTCTTCAACAACAGCGGCACGTTGAACATCACTGTTTCGGGCTCGACCTTCCGCGACACCTCCGTGGGACCGCCAGGCAATGTCGGCCTGCTGCTGCAGGCCGACGGCACCGCCAACATCACCGGCCTTGTCACGAACTCGTCGTTCCTGCGCAATTTCGCGAGAGGTATCCAGCTCATCAACAACGGCTCGGGCAACATCGATTTCGATGTCGGCCAGGCCGGCGTCGCCGGCAGCGGCGGCACCTTCACCGACAATTTCGTTGGCGTGGACATGGATCAGAACGGCGCCGGCACCTATAATTTCAATGTGCTGAACGCGACCTTCACCACGGCGAACTATGCGACCCTGTTTGGTGCCGGCGGCGCGGGCTCGCAGATCAACGTCAACCGCGGCGGTGCCGCATCGCCGGTCGTGCGTGGCCTGTTCACGGGCAACATCCTCAACAACAACATCAACAACGCGGATTCCGGCACCGGACCAGGTATCAGTGTCTCCATCAACGGGACCGCCACCGGCAGCAACACGGTGACCGTCAAGCTCGACGGCAACACTGTCACGCACGTCGCGAACTATGGCATCCTGGTCGCGAACGGCGACGGCAATGGGATCGTCAATGCCACCATCACCAACAACACCGTCAGCACGACGACCGCAGCCGCGCTCGAGGCGATCCGCGTCAATGGCGGGATAACCTCGAGCCAGGCTGGTGCCTCCGGCACGCCCGACAATGGCGCGCTGACTTTTGATATCCATGGAAATACGCTGAGCGTCGATCCGTCAGCTGGCGTCACCGATATCCGCGTGCGGCAGCGGTTCAATGTGATCGACAAGATCGAAGGCTATGCCGGCAGCGCCACCGACGACACGGCGGTTCAGGCCTATCTCGCCAGTCTCAACAGCCATTCGGGTGGCGGTGCCGCGACAGTGGCCGCCGACCACAACAACACCGGCTTCGGGACCATTGTTGGGGTTACGGAGCCGCCCCTGCCATAGGCGGGCGTTGCGCGCGGTGGCGCTGGAATAAATTACAAAATGTATTGGCCGAGCAGATTGCTTTGTGGCGGTGGGTGATCTAACGTAACGTCATGTAGAGATTGGCTTTTTACTACAAATTGAACGTTTGGGGGTGTATATGGCCGAGCCGTATCTCTCGGAAATCAAGTTGATTTCTTTCAACTTCCCTCCCCAAGGTTGGGCGTTCTGCGACGGACAGCTCCTGCCGATCAACCAGAACCAGGCATTGTTTGCTCTGCTGGGCACGACCTATGGCGGCAATGGGCAAACGACTTTCGCCTTGCCCGATTTGCGCGGGCGCGTGCCAACTCATACTGGCGGCCAAGGTCATCTCCTGGGCGAGCGGGGCGGCGAGCAGGCGCATACGCTCACACTGCCCGAGATTCCCCAGCATTCTCACACCGCCAGCGCGACATCGGATTCCGGCGATCTCTTCGTCGCCAGCGGCAATGTGCTTGCGGCGTCGCCCGCGCAGCTTTACGCGCCCGCGACATCGAACCTGACAACGCTGGTGCCCAGCAGCGTCACCACGATGGGCGGCAGCCAGGCACATGAAAACATGCAGCCCTATCTGGTGCTGAATTTTTGCATCGCCCTGCAAGGTATCTTCCCGTCGCGGAATTGAAGGACGCGCAGTCATGACAGTTTACATCGGCGAGATTCGCATGTTCGCGGGGAACTTTGCGCCCGCCGGATGGGCGTTCTGTCAGGGCCAGACGATACCCATCTCCGAAAACGATGCCCTGTTCCAGTTGATCGGCACGACCTATGGCGGCGACGGTCAGGAGACATTCAACCTGCCGCACCTGGCCAGCCGCGTGCCGGTCCATCAGGGAACCGGTTTCATCATCGGGCAAACCGGCCGCGTCGA
>NZ_RZPF01000388.1:0-6091 GCF_004022735.1 Mesorhizobium sp. M7A.F.Ca.AU.001.01.1.1 | reverse complement strand
CCTTGGCGGCACCACCGAGTGGTGGCCCTTTTCCGCCAGCGCGTTGCCTATGGTGCCGGCGAAGGGTTTCAACGGCACACGCGCATTCTTGCCGAACAGCGCCGGCTCGAGCGAGGCAGCGTCGTATTTCCAGATGTTCAGCGCCGGCTCCTTGAAGTCGTCGGCGAGCAGCCCAAAGCCCGGAATGTTGGCCGTCCAGCCGAAGCCGGACGGCTTGAACATCTCGATCGTCACCTTCAGCGCGTCACCCGGCTCGGCCCCCTCGACGAAGATCGGCCCGGTCACCGGATTGACGGTGGCGAAGTCGAGCTTGGCGACGTCGGCGACCGTGCTGCCGGCCTGCAACTGGCCGCCGGAGGAATCGAGGCACTGGAACTCGATCGTCGAGCCGGGCGCCACCCGCTCGGCCGGGGCAAACGAATTGTCCCAGCCGAAATGATGTTGGCGCCCGTGGATGGTGTAGTCGCAGTTATTGCACATCTTTTACGTACACATTGTCGTAGTTGATCGGGATATGAACCGGGTCGACATAGAGGTTGTCGGCGCCGCCCATGCGCGCCGATTTCATGGTGAAGCGCTGCTCGTTGAAGACCGGCGCCCAGGGCGCGTCTTCCATCACCTTGTCGTAGATGGCGCTCCACATCTTGTCGCGTTCGCCTGATTTAGCCGGGTCGACCACCGAGTCGGCCTCGGCCGCCTTGGCGTCGAGATCCTTGTTGCAATACCACGACCAGTTCCAGCCGCCGGGCACCGCACCGGCGCAGCCGAGGATCGGGCCGTAGAAGTTCGACGGATCCGGGAAGTCGGCGATCCAGGCCATGCCGCCGGACCAGATCATCGGTGCGCCGGCCTTGTCGCCGCCGGCGGCAATCACGTTTGCCTGCGCCAGCGACTGGATGCTGGCCTTGATGCCGATCGCCGCCAGATCCTGCTGGATCGCCTGGGCGATGCGCGGGTTGGGATCGGTGTTCATGGCAAACAGCTGTGTCTCGAAGCCGTCGGGGTGGCCAGCCTCTGCGAGCAGCGCCTTGGCCTTGGCGACGTCATAGGGATAGCCCTTGTATTCCTTGTCGTAGCCCGGCATCGACGGCGGCAGCGGCTGGTTGGCCGGCACGGCGCGGCCGTTGATGATCTGGATGACGCGCGCCTTGTTGATCGCCATGTTGACTGCCTGGCGCACCTTAACATTGTCGAACGGCGCCATGGTGGTGTTCATGGTGACATAGCCGGTGTGCAGCTGGCCGCCTTCGACGACGCGTGCCTTCTGCTCGGGATCGGCCATCACCTCCTGGAATTTTGCTGGCGGAATGCCGTCGCCGGGGACGTCGATCTCGCCCTTCTGCAGGCGCAGCAGCGCCACGATCGGCTCCTGGCCGATCTCGAAGGTGATCTTGTCCAGATGCGGCAGGCCCTTGTGCCAATAGTCCGCATTGCGCTCGAAGACGATGCGCTCGCCGAGCGTCCACTCGGCGAGCTTGAAGGCGCCGGTGCCGACCGGATGCTTGCCGAAATCGGCGCCGTATTTCTCGACCTCTTCCTTCGGCACGACATGGGCGAAGTTGATGGCCATCACATGCAGGAAGGTGGCGTCGGGGCGGGTCAATTCGAATTTGACCGTGTAAGGGTCGACGACGGTGACGCCGGAGAGGCTCTCGGCCTTGCCGGCGGCGACATCGTCATAGCCCTTGATCGAGCCGAAGAAGCCGGCGCCGGGGCTCTGCGTCTTCGGATTGGTGACGCGGTCGAGCGAATATTTCACGTCGTCGGCCGTCATCTCGCGGCCATTGTGGAATTTCACGCCATGGCGCAGCTTGAAGGTGAAGGTCTTGCCGTCGGGCGAAATCTCGTAGCTTTCGGCGAGGTCGGGTTTCAAATTGGTGGTGCCCGGCTCGTAGTCCATCAACCCGTCGAACAGACTCTTGATCATCGACCAGTTCTGCCAGTCATAGCCGATCGCCGGATCGAGCGTGGCGACGTCGTCCTTGTAGGTGATGGTGATGGCGCCGCCCTGCTTGGCGTTCGGATCGACGGCGTCCTCGGCGCGAACGCTCGTCATGCCGAGCATCAGCGCCAGCGCCGATGCCGCTACCGTGGATGCGAGAAACCTTTTCATTTTTATGTTCCCTTTCTCTGTCTGGTTTTCATTTCATCTGAGCTTGATGCGGGGGTCGATGAAGGGCGCGATGATGTCGGCCAGCAGATTGCCCAGCACGATGGCGAAGGCCGACACCAGCGTCACACCCATGATGATCGGGATGTCGACGCGCTGGATGGCCTGCCAGGCGAGCTGGCCAATGCCGGGCCAGCCGAATACGCTTTCGACGACGACGATGCCGCCCATGAAGATGCCTATGTCGATGCCGATCATGGCGATCACCGGCAGGATGGCGTTGGGCAGCGCATGGCGGAACAGGATAGCTCGCCGCGCCAGGCCTTTGGCGCGGGCGGTGCGCACGTAATCCTGGCGCAGCACGTCGATCATCGACGAGCGCATCATGCGCGCGTACCAGCCCGCGCCGAGGATTCCCATGGTCAGTGACGGCAGCACCAGATGACGCCAGGTGCCGTAGCCGCCGATCGGGAACCAGCTGAGCCGCACGGCAAAGACGTAGAGCAGCAGCAGACCGACGACGAATTGCGGCGCCGAGACGCCGACGAAGGAGGCGACCATCAGCGTCTGGTCAGTGGCGGTGCCGCGCTTGACGGCGGCGATCAGGCCCATGCTCAGGCCGAGCAACAGCTCGCACAGGATGGCGCCGACCATCAGCAACAGGCTGGCCGGCAGCCGCGAAACGATCAGCTCGGTGACTTCGGAGCGCTGGATGTAGGAGCGGCCGAGATCGCCGCTGACGAGCTTCGTGAGATAGCGCCAGTACTGGACGACGAACGGCTGGTCGAGGCCGAGCTGCTGGCGGATGTTCTCGACCGTCTGCGGCGTGGCACTGCGGCCGGCGATCTGGCGCACCGGATCGGCGGGCAGGAGATAGAGCAGAGCGAAGGTGATCAGCGAGACGCCGAGCAGGATCAGCAGCGACTGGATGAGGCGGCGGCCGAGATAGGCGATCATGCCCGGCCTCTTTGCGTCGGATCGAGGATGTCGCGCAGCGCATCGCCGATCAGGTTGAAGGCGAGCGCCAGCGCCAGGATCGCGGCACCCGGAAAGAACACCAGCCAGGGTGCGGCCTGGAAATAGGTCTGGTTCTCGAAGATGATGTTGCCCCAGGACGCCGTGGGCGGCTGGACGCCGATGCCGAGGAAGGAGAGTGTCGCCTCGAGCAGCACGGTGGTCGAAATGCCGAGCGTGCCCCAGACGATGATGGTCGGTAAGAGATGCGGCAGGATGTGGCGAAACAGGATGCGCGGCGCGCTCGCGCCGATGGTGCGTTCGGCATCGATGAACTCACGCTCCGCCAGCGATGAGGTCTCGGTGTAGATGACGCGGGCGGTCTGCACCCAGTTGACCAAAGCGATGACCATGGCGACGATCCACAGGCTGGGCTCGAACACCGCGGCCAGGCAAATGGCGAGCAGCAGTGCCGGAAACGCCATCATCAAATCGGTGAAACGCATCAGCGCGCTGCCGATCCAGCCACGGAAATAGCCGGCGACAACACCGACCAGCGTGCCAATGAACAGTGCCACGCCATTGGCGACGATGCCGATGATCAGCGAGGTGCGGGCGCCGTAGAGGATGCGGGTCAGGAGGTCGCGGCCGAGCAAGTCGGTGCCCAGCCAGAATTTTGCATCCGGCGGCAAGGGCGAGCCCTCGATGGTCAGGCCGTCGAACATCTGCTCGTTGGGATCATAGCCAGTCAGCCATGGCGCCAGCACGGCGCCGGCAACGACGATGGCGACGATGACCAGCCCGAGCAGAGCCAGACGGCGCCTGACCAGCCGGCGCCAGACGCCGGCGCGCGGCTTGACCGGCATGCGCCCTGGCGCGGTGAGATCAGGCGCGATGGGACTGGTCATCGTCGCCTTCTTCGCCCGTTGCTTCTTCGCTTGTCATTGCCACGATCCGCCGCGCGGCATCCTCGACGCTGATCTGCCAGCTCATCGCCAGCGAGCGCAGCTGCGCATAGGCGCGGCCGTCATCGGCGCCTTTCGCCAGTGCCGTCACCGCGCGAACGATGGTCTGGCGTTCGGCAACGCGCTGGCGAAGCGAGGCGATCTCGCTGGCCAGGTGTTTTCGCGCCTCGAAACTCTGGCGCGCGATCAGCAGCGCGCTGTAGACGCCGGCATTGCCGACCGGCTTCAGCAGCTGCGCATCGGCCTTATGCGACAGCGCCCATTCGATGCGGCCCGGCGCCTCGGAACCGATCAGCGCCACCAGCGGCATCGGTGCCTCGCCCGGCTTCCACGGAAACTGCTCGTCAAAGCCGAGATCGGCGTCGAAGAAGACGAAATCGGCGGCCAGCGTCTCGGGCGGCAGTTCCGGCCAGCAATCCAGCGTGATCAGCCCGATGGCCGACAATTGCCTGGTGATCGCCTGCACCGTCGGATGTGGGCGATGCAGGATAAACGCCCTGGCGCCGCCGAGATTGGGGATGCGTGGGGCTCTGGTCACGACACCACCCTCAGGCGCGGGCGGCCGAATGTTTTTGCCGGGTCGTAGCGCGACAGATACGGATCCGGCGCGACTTCGTCTTCGCGGCTGACGACCTCGAAGAAGCCGTCCGCGATGCGCCCGATGATCACCGGCAGTGTCGCGTGCTGCGAGTGGGCGTCGATGGCGATCGGACCGAGCCGGGTGGAGAAGCGGCGTTCGGCGAAGGCTTTGGAGAATTCCGCCGGACCGGCGTCGGGATTGCTGGAGAGCACGTCGGCCATCACCTGCACCGAGGCATAGGCGGAGGCCTCGAAGGATGAGGCAAAGGCAGCCGGGCGCGGCGCGAAATACGGCCCGACCGACAGATGTCCCTTGCCGGATTCACCGATCGCCGGCAGCTCACCTTCGGTCAGGTTGCAGGAGATGACGGGGCAAGTCCCGGGACTGAAGGCGGCATCCTCGTGACCCAGGTCGCGATAGGCCGCGAGGAAGGCGTAGGACGAGGTGCCGATCAAATTGTTGAGGATGAAGTTCGGCCGCGTGGCGCGGATCTCCGCGATCAGCCGCGACACGTCGGTCTCGCCGATGCGCAGATAGCGTTCGCCCAGCACCTTGCCGCCGGCATCCGCGATCAGGTCGCGCGCGACGCGATTCATCTCCCAGCCCCAGATGTAGTTCGAGCCGAGCAGGAAGCCGTTGGCGCCGAAACGCGGCACGACATGCGCCATCAGCGGCACCAGATGCTGGTTGGGGCAGGCGTGCATGTAGACGACATGCTCATTGGCTTCGAAGCCCTCATAGGGGCAGGCGTACCAGAGCATGCCGCCGGCTTTCTCCAAGACCGGAATGGTTTCCTTGCGGCTCCAGGAGGTGACGCAGCCGATGACATGGCGTGCGCTGCTGGTCTTGAAGATATCTTCGCAAAGCGTTGCGTAGCGGTCCGCATTGCTTTGCGGATCGCGCTCCACCGGCACCAGTTCGATGCCTGAGCTGCGATCGGCGTTGATGTCGGCTATGGCGCGCATGGCGCCGATGCGGCACGCATCGGAGACGAGCTGATAGCTCCCCGAGCGGGAATACAGGATGCCGATCTCGATGCGCCGTTTCAAACAGGACCCCAGAAATGACAATGCCTCGCAGCCTGCGCCGGAAGGGCGAGGCATACGAGGCATTTTTGCCGCCCGGCAATCAGAGCCGGTATTTTGCGCTAGCGTATTCGGTCCGGCGGGTCAGTCAAGCCCTCAATGACATTTGCATGACCTGCCATCGCCGTTTCGCTGCCGCCGGCTATTTGGCCGCCGGCCTCTGGCCGAGTTGGCGGGCATAGGTCACACAGGCGTCCACCGTGCTGACACAAAGCGCGTCGCGCCTGTTCGGCAAATTGTTGTCGCCGGCATAGGCAACTTCGGCGACGCGGCCATCGACCATGCGAATTTGCGTATCGCAATAGCCGCCGGGAGCGACATTGACGGAGCCGCCGACCGCCGGGATCGCGCCGACCGCCAACGTCGGAACCACAATGCTGAGATTGCCGCGCTGGAC
>NZ_RZPF01000387.1:0-6126 GCF_004022735.1 Mesorhizobium sp. M7A.F.Ca.AU.001.01.1.1 | reverse complement strand
CTTGTAGATATGGCCCTTCAGCGTCAGATCGTTGATCGCGGATCGGATCTTCCTGGCATTGTCGGCGTGCAGCGTGCGCTCGGAGAAGAACACGTCGTGATGCACGTTGAGCATCGCCAGGTCCTCGCGGATCATCGCCATCATCGCATCGATGGTGCGATCCTTGACGATGGCGAGCGCCTCGTCATCGGGCATCTGCAGCAGCGAGCGGCCGAATTCCGCGACCAGCGCCTGACCAACTGGCACCAGGTAATCACCCGGATAAAGCCCGCTCGGAATCTCGCCGATGTCGTCACCCAGCGCTTCGCGGTAACGCAGGAATGCGGAACGGCCGAGCACGTCGATCTGCGAGCCGGCGTCGTTGATGACGTATTCTTTGGTCACGTCGTAACCGGCGAAGGCCATCAGATTGGCAAGTGCATCGCCGACGACAGCACCCCGGCAATGGCCGACATGCATCGGTCCGGTCGGATTGGCCGAGACATATTCGACATTGGTCTTCCTGCCGCCGCCAACCATCGAGCGGCCATAGTTGCGGCCCTCGCCGAGCAGTGCGGTCAGATGTGTCTGCCAGAAGCCGTCCTTCAGCCTGAGATTGACGAAACCGGGGCCGGCCACCTCTGTTGCCGCGACATCCTTGTCGTCGCGCAGCGCCTGCGCCAGTCTTTCGGCCAGCGCGCGCGGGTTCTGGCCGGTCGGCTTGGCCAGCACCATTGCCGCATTGGTCGCCAGGTCGCCATGGCTGGCGTCGCGCGGCGGCTCAACGGCAATGCGCGACAGGTCAGGCGAAATGCCGTCTTTGTCTTTCAGATCAAGCGCTTCGACGGCTTTTATGATTCGCGCGGTGAAATCGGCGAAGATGTTCATTTGTGTGACTCTGGGGTCTGGCTCTGGCGGCTTTGCAGCGAATCCGGCTCGTTGGCCGGCAAAATCGAGCCCGCCCTAGCCCAATTCAGGCGTATGGTCAAACAAACGCCGGTGTTCCTTGAGCGCGTAGGTGTCGGTCATACCCGCCAGGAAGTCGGCGACGCTGCGCGCCTTGATGCGATCATCGGCCCGATCCAGCCCCTCGCGCCAGCCATCCGGCATGGCGCGCGGATCGGCGAAATAGGCGTCGAACAGATCCTTGACGATCTGCTCGGCATCCGCGCGCACCCTCATAACCTCGGCGTGCCGGTAGAGGTGCTTGTACAGAAAGGCCTTCAGTTCCTTCTCCAGGGCAGCCATTTCGGCCGAGAAAACCACCATCGTCTCGCCAGCTGCCCTCACTGCATCGGCGCTCGGCGGCCTGATGCGATCGAGATTGGCGGTCGTCGACCTGATCACGTCCTCGACCATGGCCGTTATCTGCCGCCGCATCAGTTCGTGGCCGGTGCGCACGGCATCGAGGGAAGGATAGCGTTCGCGCACGCCTTTCAGGATCGTTCCCGGCAGCGAAACCGTCTCCAGCATGTCCAGCGTCAAGAGCCCTGCCCTCAACCCGTCGTCGATGTCATGCGTGTTGTAGGCGATATCGTCGGCGATCGCCGCGCATTGCGCCTCGATGCCGGCGAACCGGTCGAGTTCGAGATCGTGCAGTTGCGAATAATCACGGATCGCCTGTGGCACCGGCCCTTTCAGACCCTTGCCGTTGGCATCCGTCAGCGGCCCATTGTGCTTGACCAGGCCTTCCAGCGTTTCCCAGGTCAGGTTGAGCCCGTCGAACTCGGCGTAGCGCGCCTCCAGCCTTGTCACGATGCGCAGCGATTGTGCGTTGTGGTCGAAGCCGCCCCAGACGGCCATCTTCTCGTTGAGCGCGTCCTCGCCGGTGTGGCCGAAGGGCGTGTGGCCGAAATCATGCACCAGCGCCACCGCCTCGGCCAGATCCTCGTCGCCGCGCAGCGCCCGTGCCAGGGCGCGCGCTATCTGCGCCACTTCGATCGAATGGGTCAGCCGGGTGCGATAGTGGTCGCCTTCATGGGCGATGAAGACCTGCGTCTTGTGCTTCAGCCGCCGGAAGGCCGTCGAATGGATGATGCGGTCACGGTCCCGCTGGAATGGCGTGCGGGTCGGGCTCTCCACCTCGTCGAACAGCCGCCCGCGCGAGTTTGCCGGATCGCAGGCATAGGCGGCGCGTGGCCGATAGCCGAATCCGATGTCGCCCAACTCACTGGTCATGGCTGATGCTGCCGCGTTTGACTTAGCCAGGTTGACTTGGCCCCTCGCGCTTCATACCTATCATGTGAAACCGAAAGCAAGGTGACGCCCATGGGCGCTGATGCCAAGACTGCCATGAAAGTCGATATGACCGAGGCCGCCGCCAAGCGGATCGCCAGGATTGTCTCGAACGAAGCCGGCAAGACGGCGCTGCGCGTTTCGGTCGAAGGCGGCGGCTGCTCGGGCTTTTCCTACAAGTTCGATCTGGTCGATACGCGCAACGACGACGACGTAGCCATCGAGAAGGACGGAGCCACGGTGCTGATCGACGATTTGTCGCTGGTCTATATGGGCGGATCTGTGATCGATTTCGTCGACGATCTGATGGGCCAGTCGTTCCAGATCCGCAATCCGAACGCCGTCGCCTCCTGCGGCTGCGGCACGAGTTTCTCCATATAGAATGCCTGCCATCGGTGCGGTCCGTCAGATCGCGCTGTCGGCTGGCCGTGACCTCGACGTGACGCTGGCTTTCTGGCGCGACGTGCTGGGCATGGCTGTCCATGCACGCTTCGATCCGCCGGGCATCGCCTTCATCATGGCCGGAGAAATCAGGCTGCTGTTCACCGACGGCGTACCGGCCGGAACCGTCTATCTCGACATATCGGGCCTTGATCAGTTCCATGCCTCGGCTGCTGCCGCCGGCGTGCCTTTCACCGCGCCGCCAACGCTTGTCCATCGCGACACGGACGGCCAGTTCGGTCCAGCGGGGGAAAGCGAATGGATGGCCTTCCTAAAGGACCCGGCTGGCAATACGATCGGCCTCGTCGAACGCCATCCGCCGCAAGAGCCCAACTGAACAGCACGAGACCGCCATGAAAATCGTCACCTGGAACATCAACGGTGTCCGCGCCCGCATCGGCAACCTCACCCATTGGCTGACCGAGAGCGCACCCGACATCGTCTGCCTGCAGGAGATCAAGACGGTCGACGAGCAGTTCCCGCGCGCCGAGATCGAGGCGCTTGGCTACAATGTCGAAACCCATGGCCAAAAGGGTTTCAACGGCGTCGCGCTGTTGTCGAAGCTGCGCTTCGACGAGGTGATCAGGGGCCTGCCCGGCGACGATGCCGATGAACAGGCGCGTTTCATCGAAGGCGTTTTCTCAACCGACAAGGGCGCCTTGCGTGTCGCCTCGCTCTATCTGCCGAACGGCAATCCGATCGATGACGAGAAGAAGTTTCCTTACAAGCTGTCCTGGATGGCGCGGCTTGAGCGCTGGGCCGAAGAACGGCTGAGACTTGAGGAGGCTCTGGTGCTCGCCGGCGACTACAACGTCATTCCCGAGCCGATCGACGCGCGGTTTCCGGAGAATTGGCTGGGCGACGCCCTGTTCCAGCCGCAGACGCGACAGGCCTTCCGTCGGCTGCTCAATCTTGGTTTCACCGAGGCGGTGCGCGCGGTCACCGACGCGCGCGACACCTATACGTTCTGGGACTATCAGGCCGGCGCCTGGCAGAAGAACAACGGCATCCGTATCGACCACCTGCTTTTGTCGCCGGAAGCCGCCAACCGATTCTCATCGGCCTCTATCGAAAAGCATGTGCGCGCTTGGGAAAAACCATCCGACCATGTCCCGGTGGCGATCGATCTCGCGCTTCAGCCGGCTTGAGAGAACCCTCGCCGGGCCCGTCTGCGCTGAACCCTCATATCGCCACATTTCGCGCCGTTCATTGCAGACCAGCATGGCGGCTGGGGTTCCATGAGCGCACGATTTCATCTTTGTCCCATTGGCCTGGCATTTGCCATGGCCGTTCCTGGTACGGCATTTGCCGACCAGGAATGCCTGGCCAATGGAAAATCCTACCAGATCGGTCAGGTCGCCTGCCTGACGGTGGCCGAGCAGAGCCATCTGGCCCGCTGCGATATGGTGCTCAACAACACCTCGTGGACGAAGATCGGGGATAGCTGCCCGGAAAACACGCTGGCGCCACACCCCCATGTCACGCCGATCTCGACGCCGGCGCCCAGCATGGTGCCGACGGAGCCGATCGCGAACTGAGCCAATCTCCCGCTTCGTGGGGGAGATCGGCAGTTCAGCCGCCAGCAAAACTACTGGTCCGCGTTGTTGCCCTTGGTGAGGATATCATCGGCCAGCGAGATCGCGGTGCGGCGGTCGGCCTCGCCGGCGGTGGCAAATGCCTCTTCCTGCATGCCGCGGATCCAGGGCTGGTCAGCGGGCGAAGCGCGTTCGAGCGCTGCCGTCATCATCGCCAGGCCGCGAACGATCTTGCCGCTCTGGAACAACAGATGGCCCAGCGTCGCCTGGGCGCCGGCATGGCCTTTCTCGGCGGCGAGTTGGAACCAGCGCCCGGCCTGCTTGACGCTGGCCTTCACCCCGCCCTCGCCCTTCAGGAACATCTGCCCCATCTCGAACTGTGCGTTCGGGTTGCGGTAGTTGGCAGCCGCGCGCATGTAGTATTCCTGGGCCGCCACCTCGTTCTCGGTGACCGGGCTGCCGGGAATGCCCGTGCGCAAATAGTCGCCAAGCGCCACCAGCGCATCGGAGACATAGCTTTCCTCGGGCGAGCCGGGCTCGACATCCTGGTCGACGATCTCGGAGAAGAACTTGAACGCCTCATAGTCGTCGCGCGCCACGCCGTCGCCCTCGGCATACATGCGGGCAAGCTTCCAGGTGGCGCCGATCTGGCCGTTTTCGGCGGCGTATTTGTAGGCCTCGGCAGCCTGCTCCTTGTGGCCGTTCTTGTAGGCGGAGAAGCCGAACTGGAAGACCGCCCAGGGGCTCGATTGCGGCTTCACCCCGGTCTTGTCGTCGAACACCTTGTCGTCGAAGGCCATGGCCTGGCCGACGGCGCCAAAGGTCGCGCCAAACGTGGCGGCCACGACCAGTGCCGAAAAGACAGATGACCTCAACAACTCAGATGTCCGCATAACAGTGTGTTTCTTTCGCACCGCCCGGATGGGTCACCGCGCCATCGCGCGCTGGCCCCACCGTCTGTGCATATTTCCATATCGCGCCCGACTGATAATCGGTCGCGCGCGCCTTCCATGTCTTTGCCCTCGCCGCCAGTTCGCTATCGGACAACGCCACGTCGATCGTGCCGTTCACCGCGTCGATCGAGATCACGTCACCATCCCTGAGCAGTCCGATCGGGCCACCCACGGCTGCTTCGGGGCCGACATGGCCGATGCAGAAACCGCGCGTCGCGCCCGAGAAGCGCCCGTCGGTGATCAGAGCCACCTTGCCGCCCATGCCCTGGCCGTAGAGTGCTGCCGTCGTCGACAGCATCTCGCGCATGCCGGGGCCGCCGCGCGGTCCTTCGTAGCGAATGACGAGAACCTCGCCTTCCCTGTAGTTGCGATGCGTCACCGCCTCGAAACATTCCTCTTCTGAATCGAAGCAGCGTGCCGGCCCGGAGAATTTCAACTCCGCCATGCCCGCGACCTTCACGATCGCGCCTTCGGGGGCCAGGTTTCCCTTCAAGCCCACGACACCGCCGGTTTGGGTAATGGGTCTGTTGGCCGGGCGGACCACATCCTGATGCTCATTCCAGACAACGTGCTGCATGTTTTCGGCCAAAGTGCGGCCAGTCACCGTCATGCAGTCGCCATGCAGATAGCCGTGGTCGAGCAGGGTCTTCATCAGCAGCGGAATGCCGCCGGCCTCGAACATGTCCTTGGCGACATATTTGCCGCCCGGCTTGAGGTCGGCGATGTAAGGCGTCTTCTCGAAGATCTTGGCCACGTCGAACAGGTCGAACTTGATGCCGGCCTCGTGCGCGATCGCCGGCAGATGCAGTGCCGCGTTGGTCGAACCGCCGGTAGCCGAGACCACGGTCGCCGCATTCTCCAGCGCCTTCAGCGTGACGATGTCGCGCGGCCGGATATTTCTGGCGATCAGCTCCATGATCTTTTCGCCCGAGGCGAAATTGAACCGGTCGCGCATTTCATAGGGTGCCGGCGCGCCGCAGGAA
>NZ_RZPF01000386.1:0-6135 GCF_004022735.1 Mesorhizobium sp. M7A.F.Ca.AU.001.01.1.1 | reverse complement strand
ACATCGGCCTGTTCCAATCCGATGATCGCCGCCATGGCGCCCTCGCCGGCCGGCACCGCCGCCTGCATGGCATTGCCGCGGATGCGCAGCAGCCTGGCGGCATCGGCAACCGAAACGAAGCCAGCGGCCGCGAGCGCCGAATATTCGCCCAGCGAATGACCGGCGACATAGGCGACCTTGCCTTTCAGCGAGAAGCCGCGCGATTCCAGCGCCCGGATCGCGGCCAGCGACACCGCCATCAGCGCCGGCTGCGCGTTGGCGGTCAGCATCAACGTCTCTTCCGGCCCTTCCCAGATCAGCTTCGACAGGTTTTCGCCGAGCGCGTCGTCGACTTCCTGGAAAATTCTGCGCGCCTCGGGAAAGGCCTCGGCGAGATCCTTGCCCATGCCGACTGCCTGGCTGCCTTGTCCAGGAAAGGTGAATGCAACGGCCATGCGCGGGCTCCCAAGGGCTGGTTTTGCTTGCCTGATAGACGAGTTTTTCTTGCCTGTGACGCAAGGCAGGCCGCCAAGTCAAGCCCGGTTCGACCCTGCTCGACCGCAGCTTCATCCGCCGAGTGCCTGTTCCGAAAGGCTTTTTGGCGATCACTCCTGATGAAAACCGCTCACGATTCGTTTGCTGGCTCTTCTTATTTTGGCCACAGGCGCTAGCTTTGCGTGACAATTCCATGACAATCGAGTGACGTGCTTGTCGCTGGGTGGGGAAGTTAAAGTGGCAAAGAGTTACAAACGCGCCGGCAAGGCCGCGCCACAGTTCCTGGAAGACGACCCCTCCACCGGCTATCTGCCGGGCAGGAGATGGCCGGTCGTGCGCTATGGGCTGATCAGCCTGGCGATCGCCGCCGTCCTGGTGTTTGCCATCGAACTGATCGTGCGCGGCGACTTTGCCGGCACGGTCTCCTTCTTCCTGCAGCCGCTCAAGCCGGGCTGGACCACCATCGTCGTGTTCGCGCTGATCCTGATCGGCCTCGATGCGGTGCTGGGCCGCAGCCATCAGAGCCTGATGATCGTCGCGCCGCTGACGCTATCGCTTGCCTTCGTCGGCCACCAGAAGTCGCATTATCTCGGCGATCCGCTCTATCCGACCGATTTCCTCTATGCCCGCCAGATCTTCGCGCTGTTGCCGCTTTTGGTGCGCGACCGGCCGATGACCGCGCTCGCCATGGTCGTCGGCATCGTCGCCGGCCTGTCGCTGCTCGTCTATGGCTGGCGGATGTGGCGCCGCAAGGTTCCCGCACTCAGCCGCAAGGGACGCCTTGCGCGGCTGACGCTGGCAGTGCCGCTGCTCGCCTTCTTCGTTTCGATCATGGACTATGCCACCTTCTCCTGGACCAGGGACCGGTTGCAGATCATCCCGATCATGTGGGACCAGAAGGAAAACTATGCCTCCAACGGTTTTGCGCTGGCCTTTGCGCTCAATGTGCCGATGGCGCATGTCTCTGCGCCGCCGGGCTATTCCGACAAGGCGATCGCGGCGATCGCCAGGCCCGATGTGACCGCCTCGGTGCCGGCCGAGAAGCCTGACATCATCATCGTCATGAGCGAGTCCTTCTGGGACCCGACCAAGCTGCCCGGCGTCACCATCACGCCCGATCCGATCCCCAATGTGCGGGCGCTGCGCTCCGGCTCGATGTTCTCGCCGGAGTTCGGCGGCATGACCGCCAATATCGAGTTCGAGGCGCTGACCGGCTTCTCCAACGCGTTCCTGCCGGCCGGCAGCATCCCCTACCAGCAATATGTGCGCACGCCGACGCCGTCGCTGGCAACCTTCCTCAAGAGCCAGGGTTATCGGGCGCGCGCCATCCATCCGGGCACCAACTGGTTCTGGAACCGTGGCGCGGTCTACGCCGATTTCGGCTTCAACGATTTCAAGTCGGAAGAGACGCTGCCGCCAATGCAAAAGCGCGGGCCACTGGCATCGGATGCCGCGATGACCGACGAGATCATCAGCGAGGCCGACGCCAGCGAAGAGCCGGTGTTCTTCTTTGCGGTCAGCCTGCAAAACCACGGTCCCTACGAACCGAACCGCTATTACAGTCCCACGCACAGGGTGCAGGCGCCGATCAGCCAGTGGGCGCGCGAATCGCTGCTCAGCTACGCCGAAGGCTCAGCCGATGCCGATCGCGGTCTCGAACGCCTCGTCGAATGGGCAAAGACACGCTCCCGCCCAACCGTGATCGCCTTCTTCGGCGACCATCTGCCGCCGCTCGGGCCGGTCTATGTCGAAACCGGCTTCCTGAAGGACAATGTCGCGCCGCGCAAGGAAGCGTCGCCCGAGGCTGCCCTCGAGCATCATGAGACGCCGCTGGTCATCTGGTCGAACCGCACCGGGCCGGCTGAGCACATGGGCGCTGTCAGCCCGGCCTTCCTGCCCTATCATATCCTGAAGACGGCCGGCATCAGCCATCCCTACTACACCGGCTTCCTGGGCGAGATGAGCGAACACTACCGTGTCGTCGACCGCAATTTGCTGCTGACGCCGGCTGGCGAGGCCACGCCCGATTGGGCGCGGCAGAAGGAGATCGATCCGGCGATCCGCGATTTCCGCCTGCTGCAGTACGATATGATGTTCGGCAAACGCCACGCAGCGCCCGACTTCTTCCCCGAAACGGTCGACAAGATTGTCGCCGCCCATACGAGTTGAGGCCAGCGATTTCCTCAGAGCCTGCTGGTCCGTCTCGGTTCGCGTGTTCAGTTGGTCAATTGCAGCTTCGTGAAGTTGTTGGCGATCTGAAGGAACACGTTCGGCAGTTTGGTCGGATCGTTGACGGCATAATAGTTGCTCGGATCCGAGGCGCAGGCGCTGTAAAGCGCACGGTTGGCTGCGGTGTCGGATTGCAGCACCATGGTGTAGATCTGCACGCCCTCGTTCTTCAATTGCGTGCAAACGTTTTTGGTCCAGCCGTCGACATTGCGCGCAGCGGTCGTCTGGTTGTCCGATCCGAAGCGGCCGCCAGCCAGATAGCCATAGGATGTGTAATCCGACTTTGTCGGTTCTTGTTCGCTGGCGCCATAGACGACGTTCTCGCCGTCGGTGAGCAACAGCACGATCTTGCTGATGCCGGGCGTCTTCCAAGGCGCTCCGTCGGTGTAGGGCGCGGCGGGCGACAGCACACGCATACCCCATGACAGGCCCTCGGAGACATTGGTACCCGAGCCATTCCACTCGGTCATCTGACTGGCCGCCTTGCGCAGCTTGTCGAAATCGTCGGTCAGGGGGACCACCGGGGTCGGACACGCACGGTTCGGGCCGACAGTGACGGGAGAGCCGATCTCGGTGATGAGTTCCTTGGCGGGCGCAACATATTTGGCGATCTTTTCCCTGGCATCCCTGTCATCGGGCGACAGAAGTTCGATGAGATTGCCGAGCAGGTTGCTGAGATCGATGCCCAGAATGTTGATGCCCGACTGGGCAAGCCTGGTTTTGTCGCTGACATCGTTGAGATAGGAGTTGTTGTAGTATTTATCCGAATTGCCATAGGAGCCAGACGGCTTCTGGGCGTCTTCGGGATCATCCGGCGCAAAGTAGGGCACGAACAGCGTGTCGGGCTTGGCCGGGTCGGGTGGCGTGTCGGAGATATTGTAAGCGCCTGGCCGCGCCTCGACGCAACCTTTCCATCCGGTGCCATTCCATCCGGCATCGGCCCATCCGGTCTTCTTGAGCTGTTTGAAAAGCGCCATGTGGTTCGGCCGCTTGCCGTCGATGACGGGAAAATTGACGCCGTTGGTTGAGGACTTGCCGTCCATGTCGATCCAGGACGGGTCGAAGCCGTCGCCATTGACATTGACGGCCGTCACGAAAGGAACCAGCGAGGCGCGGATCTTGCGCGTTGGCGATTTCGCCGCTTCGAGCGTGTCGAGCAACGATTTTGTCGCCGTCCTCAGCGCCGTCATCCGCGCGCCGGCCATCGAGCCGGTGTTGTCCAGCACCAGCACGACTTCGAGCTGGTTGTTCGATTCGACCGCCGAGGCATCGACCACGATGTGCTTGCTGTCGCCGAACAGGAAGGCGAAGTTGAGATGGACGTCCGCCGAGGCAACCGCCTTGGTCTTGACGAAGTTGACGCCCTTGTCGACAGTCAACGTCGCCTGCGCATTGTCGAGCTCGCCATGACCGACGATGTTGGCCTGGAAATAGCGGTTGAAAGCGTCATTGCGGGTGATGTCGAGATCGCCAAGATGCGAAGAAGCAAGGTTTGCCGAATCGAGAGCGTTCTGCAAATTGCTCTTGGCCCGCATAAGGGTCGAGACATCGGTTGCGAAAGCGACTGCCGTCAGGATGACCGGCAAACCCAGTCCCAGCACAAGCGTGAAATTGCCGCTCTTCGAGCGCCAGAATTTGTTGAGAAGCATCCTTACCCCCGGAAATGCTTGCCGCTTTTGCGCGGTTGTCCGGGCTTTTGCGCCTTCCATGATGAATCGACCGTTGACGGCCAGGCTTCAACTCCACACAACCTGCTGGTGTGGTTAAGACGTGGTTGCCGGAAACCACGACTCCGGCCGTTGCTGCTCCCGATCGTCGCCTGCGACACACGGGAATGCCGCTTGCCCTTGCTTTGCGGCCGGATTGCTGTATAGACGCCCGCAATCTGCCGGTCCTTGCTGGGGGCTGAACGGAGGGCCGGAGGTTTTTCAGAACCTTCGTGTGAAGCCGGAAGTGCTTCCGCCTCCCGTGTCTCCGCTCTCGACCGTCTCGTCATGCTCCTTTCTTCCCCCTGCCCCTCGAGGGTTTGCGGGTCAGAGAAGTTGCAGAGGCTTTTGCCGCCGGGAACCGGGAGAGAAACGAAGAAAGGCATAAGACATAATGGCTCTTTACGAACATGTGTTTCTTGCCCGGCAGGACCTCTCGCAGCAGCAGGTCGATGCGCTTGTCGAACAGTACAAGGGTGTCATCTCCGCAAATGGCGGGTCCGTCGGCCGGGTCGAGAACTGGGGACTGAAGTCCCTCACCTACCGGGTCAACAAGAACCGGAAGGCTTACTACACGCTGATGGACCTGAATTGCCCGGCGGCCGCGCTCAACGAGATGGAGCGCCAGATGGGCCTGTCCGAAGACGTGCTGCGTTTCCTGACCATCAAGGTCGAGGCGCATGAGGAAGGCCCGTCGGCCATGATGCAGAAGCGCGAAGAGCGCTCGGAACGCGGCGGCTTCGGCGACCGTGACCGTGGCGATCGTGGTCCGCGTTCGTTCGGCGATCGTGATCGCGGCGACCGTGGCGATCGTCCGCCGCGCTCGTTCGGCGACGCCGGTGCCGATCGTGGTCCGCGCCGTCCGCGCGAAGGCTTTGAAGGGGGTGCAGAATAATGGTCGACATCAATCAGATCCCGACCCGGCGCCCGTTCCATCGCCGCCGCAAGACCTGCCCGTTCTCCGGCGCCAACGCGCCCAAGATCGACTACAAGGACGTGCGTCTGCTGCAGCGCTACATTTCCGAGCGTGGCAAGATCGTGCCGTCGCGCATCACCGCCGTCAGCCAGAAGAAGCAGCGCGAACTCGCCAAGGCGATCAAGCGCGCCCGCTTCCTCGGCCTGCTGCCCTACGTGGTTCGCTAATATCTCAAATGCGGGCGGTTCGCCGCCCGCTCTTCTCCCACGGCGACGGGCGCCGCAGGGTTGAACATCAAATCCCGGGTTGAGGTCAAAACCTCTAACTGCCGCACAGGCAGGACAGCGACACCAGCGCCAAAGGCGCTCAAGCTTCCTGACCTGTTCCCAAGACATTCGGCGCCGATCTCATCGATCGATTGGCGTCCAACCAAAGGAACAAATCCATGGACGTCATTCTTCTCGAACGCGTTTCCCGCCTCGGCCAGATGGGCGATACCGTCAAGGTCAAGGACGGCTTCGCCCGTAACTTCCTGCTGCCGCAGGGCAAGGCGCTGCGCGCCAACGAAGCCAACAAGAAGAAGTTCGAAGGCCAGCGCGCCCAGCTTGAAGCCCGCAACCTCGAGCGCAAGTCGGAAGCGGCCCAGGTCGCTGAAAAGCTCGACGGCAAGAGCTTCATCGCCGTTCGCTCCGCCGGCGAAACCGGTCAGCTTTACGGTTCCGTTTCGACCCGCGACATCGCCGATCTGCTGACGGCGGAAGGTTTTTCGATCAACCGCAACCAGATCCTGCTCAACCAGCCGATCAAGAC
>NZ_RZPF01000385.1:0-6139 GCF_004022735.1 Mesorhizobium sp. M7A.F.Ca.AU.001.01.1.1 | reverse complement strand
TCTTCTCCCCGTGTAGAGACGGGGAGAAGGAGGAGCTTCGGCGCCTATATCAATCGCCGATGGTCTGCATCTGCCGCTTTTCATCATACGCCTTGCGCGCCGCGTTGACCTGCGGCCGCACTGACACTTCCGGCACCGCCACATCCCACCAGTGACCGCCGGCATCGGTGGAAACCAGGGGGCCGGTGTCGATGACGAGCACCGTGGTGCGCGTATTCTTCCTGGCTTGTGCCAGCGCGTTTTCCAGCCCGGCGATCGACGGCACTTTCTCGGCAATCGCCCCCATGCTCGCCGCATGCGCGGCGAAGTCGATGTCGGGCAGAACCTCGTGGCGCGAGTCCTTCAGCAGATTGTTGAAGTTGGCGCCGCCGGTCGCCATCTGCAGCCGGTTGATGCAGCCGTAACCGCGGTTGTCGAGCAGCACGATGGTCAGCTTGAGGCCGAGCATCACCGAGGTGGCGATCTCCGAATTCATCATCAGGTAGGAGCCGTCGCCGATCATGACGACGATCTCCTCGCCGGGCTTCGCCATCTTGGCGCCGAGCCCGCCGGCAATCTCATAGCCCATGGTCGAGAAGCCGTATTCGCCATGGTACGAGCCGGGCGCGCCCGCCTGCCAAAGCTTGTGCAATTCGCCCGGCAACCCGCCGGAGGCATTCAGCAGCGTCACACCGGAGCCCATGGCGCGCTGCACCGCGCCGATCACCTGCGCATCGGACGGATAGGCGGCATTGGTCGACGCCGTCACCTTGGCCGCCTCGACCGCCCAGGCCTTCTTGCCGGACGACGCATTGTCGGTCCAGCTTGCCGGCGCCTTCCAGTCCTTCAGCGCAGCACCGAGTTCCGCCAGGCCCTCGGCCGCATCGGCCACCAGCGGCAGGGCGCGGTGCTTGCCGGCATCGAAGGGCTGCACGTTGAGTCCGATGATGGTCTTGCCCGAATTCTTGAACAGCGCCCACGAACCGGTGGTGAAATCCTGCAGGCGCGTGCCGATGGCCAGCACGACATCGGCTTCCTCAGCCAGCCGGTTGGCGGCAGAAGTGCCGGTGACGCCGACCGCCGCCATGTTGAGCGGGTGGTTGTCCGGCAGCGAGGATTTGCCGCCTTGCGTCTCACAGACCGGGATGCCGCCGCTCTCGGCGAATTTCGCCAGTTCGTCCGACGCCTGCGAATAGAGGACGCCACCGCCGGCGATCACCAACGGCTTTTTTGCACCCTTGAGCGCGGCGACCGCGGCCGCCAGTTCCTGGCGATCCGGGCGCGGCCGGCGCTGGTGCCAGACCCGCTCCGCGAAAAAACTCTCGGGATAGTCATAGGCCTCGGCCTGGACGTCCTGGCAGAGCGACAGCGTCACCGGGCCGCATTCGGCCGGATCGGTCAGCACGGCCATGGCACGGCTCAGCGCAGGAATGATCTGCTCCGGCCGGGTGATGCGGTCGAAATAGCGCGAAACCGGACGGAAGCAGTCGTTGACCGTCGCCGTGCCGTCGGAAAAATCCTCGGCCTGCTGCAGCACCGGGTCGGGGATGCGGTTGGCGAAGACATCGCCTGGCAAAAACAGGACGGGCAACCTGTTTACATGGGCGAGCGCCGCCGCCGTCACCATGTTGAGCGCGCCGGGGCCGATCGAAGAGGTCGCGGCCATGAAGCGGCGGCGGAAATTGGCCTTGGCGTAGGCGATTGCCGCATGCGCCATCGCCTGTTCGTTGTGGGCGCGAAAGGTCGGCAGTTCGTCGCGCACCTGATAGAGCGCCTCGCCGATGCCGGCGACATTGCCGTGGCCGAAGATCGCCCAGACGCCGCCGAAGATCGGGACTTTGCTACCGTCGATCTCAGTCATCTGGCGCGACAGGAAGCGGGTCAGCGCCTGCGCCATCGTCAGGCGGATTGTCTTGCTCATGGTGTTTTCCTCCGCAGTCCTATTCCGCGCCTTCTTATGCCGCCTTGCGGCCGCGCGCGGCAAGCCACGCATCCGTCAACTGTTCGAAGCGCTGCGCCATGTCGGCGATCGCCTCGTCATCCGACATCCTGCCGGCCAGCCATTGTTCGGCCGCATGGACGAAGATGGTGCGGCCGACGGCAAAACCCTTGACGATGGGTGCCTTGGCGGTGGCGGCGAACGCCGCTTCCAGCTCGTCCTGCGGCGCTTCCAGGCCCAGCAGCACGACGCCGCGGCACCAGGGGTCGTGCTTCAGGATCACGGCCTCGATCTTCGCCCAGGCGCCGCTCGACGCCTGCGGCTCGAGCTTCCACCAGTCCGGCTTGATGCCGAGCGCATAGAGTTCCTCCAGCGCGCGCGGGATCGTCGTGTCGTCGAGCTTGCCATGCTTGCCGGCAATGATCTCGATGAGAAGTTCCCTGCCGACCTTCCGCGCCGCTTCGAACAGCGCGCGCAACTTCTGCTGCTGTTCGTCCTTGAGCGCCGCCGGATCGTCGGGATGATAGAAGCACAGGCATTTGATGCAATGGTCGACCGGCCACTCGGTGAGCTGCGAGCCGATGTCCTGCGAGAATTCGAAGCGCAGCGGCCGCGAACCCGGCAGCTCCACCGGCCGCCCGAGCCAGGCGAAGGAATGCCTGGCGAATTCGAACATCGCCTTGCGGCCGTGTTTCTCGTCGATCAGCATGCCGTAGCCGTCGCGGCCGGCGGCAACCTTCGCCGCCGCCTTGACCGCCAGCACCTTGAAATCCTGGATGCGTGCGGGATCGGCACCGGCCTTCGCCGCCACATCCTCGAGCTGCACGCGGTGGTCGCAGGCGAGCGCCATCATCGAGGGAATGTCGCGCCGGCGCGTCGTTGCCCAATGGATGTGGTTGATCGCCTCGTCCTTGCGCAACGCTAGATGCCTGCTGCCGTTCTTGAGGAAGAACCGCAGCTCCTCGAAGGTCGGATATTCCGGCGCGCAGAGCAGCCGCGACACGGCGAAGGCGCCGCAGGCATTGGCCCAGGTCGCCGCCGTCGCATGGTCTTCGCCGCCCAGCCAGCCGCGCAGAAAGCCCGACATGAAGGCGTCGCCGGCGCCGAGCACATTGTAGATCTCAATCGGAAACCCCTTGCCGACGACGCCGTCCTCGAGATCGTCGCTGATCGGTCCGTCATAGACGATGCAGCCCATCGCGCCGCGCTTCAGGACGATGGTGGCGGACGACAGCGAGCGGATCGTCTTCAAGGCGCTCAGGCAATCATCGGCGCCCGACGCGATCATGATCTCTTCCTCGGTGCCGACGATGAGGTCGCAGTCGGGCAGCACCGTCTTCAGCTGCGCCGAGACCCGGTCCGATTTTACATAGCGCTCGAACCCTTCGGCATGGCCGGCGAGACCCCACAGGTTCGGCCGGTAGTCGATGTCGAACACCACCTTGCCGCCCTTGGCCTTCATGATGCGGATCGCCTTGCGCTGCGCGGCATCGCTGTTAGGCCTGGAAAAATGCGTGCCGGTGACGACGATCGAGCGCGCCGAGGCGATGAAGGCCTCATCGATGTCTTCCGGCGCCAGCGCCATGTCGGCGCAGTCCGAGCGATAGAAGATCATCGGCGAGACGCCTTCGTCCTCGACCGACAGCAGCACCAGTGCGGTTAGCCGCTCCTTGTCGGTCTTGAGCCCGTCGACATTGACGCCTTCACGCGTCAGCTGCTCGCGGATGAAGCGGCCCATCTGCTCGTCGCCGACGCGGGTGAGCAGCGCCGAGCGCAGGCCGAGCCTGGCGGTGCCGACCGAGATGTTGGCCGGGCAGCCGCCGACCGACTTGGCGAAGGAGGTGATGTCCTCCAGCCGCGAGCCGATCTGCTGGCCGTAAAGGTCGACGGAAGCGCGACCGATGGTGATGACGTCGAGCGGCGCGTATTCAGCGTCCACGGCTTCGCTCATTGGAACCTCCCGTCGGCCTTGTTGTGTTGGGGTACACGCGCGAGCGGCAGCGTGGCGCCGGGAATATGAAATAATAATTCCAATCCATAGTCAATATGGAATGAGCATTCCTTCGGTGAAAAGTACCTTTTCGGCGGTGGATCAGGCCTTGCGCTTCCTGCCCGTGTCGCGCCGCTTCTCGCCGACGCCGACGGTCAGTGCCATGGCCAGCGCCATTGTCGCCGACAGTGAGCGGAAGCCGGCGAAATCGGCCTCGGCAACCTCGAACCAGACCTTGGCGAACTGGGCGAGCGGCGAAAACGAGCTGTCGGTGATGGCGACGATCGGCACGCCCTGTTCCGAAATGCTGCGCGCCTCCTCGATCGTGGCGGGCGCGTAGGGCGAGAAGGAGATGGCGATGACGGCATCCGCCGGCGTGGCGAAGCCGATCATCTCGGCATTCAGCCCGGCCGCCGATTCGATCAGCTGGTTGCGGATCTTCAGCTTGCCCAGTGCATAGGCGATGTAGGACGCCACCGGATAGGAGCGCCGCTTGGCCAGCACATAGATGGTTTCCGCCTTTGCCAGCAGGGAAATAGCGTCTTCCAGATGCGCTTCGTCCAGCGTGCGCGAGATGTCGTTGAGCGAGGTTGAGGCGGCGGCGACGAAGCCGTCGAAGATCGCCCGGTGGCCGGCGCCTCCCTCAGCCTTGACGCGCAGCGCCTGCAGCCTTTCGTCATAGGATGAGTTGCGCTCGCGCAGCCGCTCGCGAAACACCTGCTGCAGGCTGGTGAAACCATCGAAGCCAAGCTGCTGGGCAAATCGGATCAGGGTCGAAGGCTGCACGCCCGCCGAAGCGGCGATGCTGGCGGCGGTGCCGAAGGCGATATCGTCGGGATTGTCGAGCGCATGGGCAGCGATCTGGGCGATGCGTTTCGGCAGGCTTTCGCGTCGCTCCAGGATGGTGGTGCGCAGCGTCTCGAAATCGCGAGGTACCCGTTCGTCCATCGTCGCTCTGTCCAGGCTCATGCGTGAAGCGTCCTCTGTGCCTCATCATAGCGAGCCTGCGCAAGAACACCATAAAAAATGAGGCAGACATTCCATTTCAGGAGAAAATGGACTAATTCATCCACGCAGCGCTTCAAGCAGTGGAGAAACGGAAAATGGTCGGCGTCGGTCTCATCGGTACGGGTTTCATGGGCAAGTGTCACGCCATCGCATGGAGTGCCGTCAGCGCTGTCTTTCCCGACGTGGCCAAGCCACGGCTGGTCCATCTCGGCGAGGTCAATGAAGAGCTTGCCCGGCGCAAGGCGGGCGAGTTCGGTTTCGCCAAGGCGTCGGGCGACTGGCGCGCCGTCGTCAACGATCCCGAAGTCGACATCGTCTCGCTGACCACGCCCAACCAGTTCCACCCGGAAATGGCCGTCGCCATCCTCGAAGCAGGCAAGCATCTGTGGTGCGAAAAGCCGATGGCGCCGAGCTTTGCCGAGGCCGAGGCGATGGCGGCCGCGGCGAAAAAGTCCGGCAAGGTCGCGGCCCTCGGCTACAACTACATCCAGAGCCCGGCCATCCGCCATATCGGCGCGCTGCTGGAAGAGAAGATCATCGGCGAGGTCAACCATCTGCGCATCGAGATGGACGAGGACTTCATGGCCGACCCCGAAGCGCTGTTCTTCTGGAAGCACGAAGCAGCTTCCGGCTATGGCGCGCTCGACGATTTCGCCGTGCATCCGCTGTCTCTGGTCTCGGCCCTGTTCGGCCGCGTCGCCAGTGTCATCTGCGACATGGCTAAACCCTATGCCGATCGCAAGCTGGCCAGCGGCGGTCGTCGCGCGGTGGAGACCTACGACATCGCCAGCGTGCTGATGCATCTGGAAAACGGCATTGCCGGCACGCTGCTGGTCAACCGCTCAGCCTGGGGCCGCAAGGGCCGCATCGCCGTCCAGATCTTCGGCTCTAAAGGGTCGATCCTGTTCGACCAGGAACGATCGAACGAATTCCAGCTCTATCTCACATCAGACCGGCCGACCGAACAGGGCTACCGCACCATCCTGGTGGCGCCGCACCACAAGCCCTATGACCTCTTCGTGCCGGCGCCGGGCCATGGCCTCGGCTTCAACGATCTCAAGATCATCGAGTGCCACGAATTGCTGACGCGGCTTGAAGGCAAGCCGGCGCGGCTCATCGAGTTTGCCGAAGGGCTGGAGATCGAGCGCACGGTGCACGCGATGGCGCGCTCGTTCGAGGAAAAGCGCTGGGTGGACGTACGGTGATATAAGCCCGCTCAGACG
>NZ_RZPF01000384.1:0-6141 GCF_004022735.1 Mesorhizobium sp. M7A.F.Ca.AU.001.01.1.1 | reverse complement strand
GTCCTTGCCCTCTCGAACAAGATCCTCGATCTGCACGATCAGGATGACCGAATTGCGGATCAGGATGCCGATCAGCGCCAGCACGCCCAGGATGGCGACGAAGCCCAGCGGCGCTCCGCTCGGCCTGATCGGCGTGGTGGCGGCCCTGGTGCCGAGCGGCGCCACCGCCACGACCAGGAACAGGCGCTGGAAGCTTTGCAACTGCACCATCAGGATCGTTGCCATGACGAACAGCATCAACGGCACGACGGCGGCGATCGGTCCCTGACTTTTGGCGCTCTCCTCGACCGAGCCGGCGGTGGCGATCGAATAGCCCGGCGGCAGCTTGGCGGTGAAGGCATCGACCGATGGCTTCAGTTCGTTGACGACCGTGGCCGGCAGCACGTCGCCGACCAGCCCGGCGCGCACGGTGATGGTCGGGATGCGATCGCGTCGCCACACCGTCGGTTGCTCCAGATCGTAGCGGAAGTTGGCGACCGCCGCGAGCGGGATCGCCTCGCCGGTGCTGGTCGGCAACTGCATGTTCTGCAACGTCTCGATCGAGCCGCGTTCGGCCCCGCGGGAGCGGGCCACGACATTGATCAGGTAGGTCGCGTCGCGCACCTGCGTGATGGTGGCGCCGCCGACCGTACTGTTCAGCGCGCTGGCGATGTCGGAGGAGGTGATGCCGAGCTGGCGTGCCTTGTCCTGCAGCACGTCGACCCTCAGCACCCGCTGCGGCTCGTTCCAGTCGAAGGTCGGCGCAGCGAGCTTTGGATTGGCGGAGATGACACCGGCGAATTGCTGCGCCAGTTCGCGCACCGTCTGGATGTCGGGACCGCCGACGCGGTATTGCACGGGGCGGCCGACCGGCGGTCCGAGTTCGAGCGGCTTGACGAAGGCGTCGGTGCCGACGAACTCCTCGCGCAGCAGCTTTTCCAGCGCCGGCTTGACCCGGTTGCGGGCCTCGATGCTCTTGGTGACGATGACGGTCTGGCCGAAATAGGGGTTGGCCGGCTGCACGTCATAGGCGAGCACGAAACGCACCGCGCCCTGGCCGATATAGGACGAGAAATGGTCGATGTCGGGATTGCCGACCAGCGCCCGCTGCTCGAACCGCTCCATCTGGTCGCGCGTGTCGGCGATCGAAGAATTCTGCGGCAGGTTCCAGTCGACGATCAGCTCCGGCCGGTCCGATGGCGGGAAGAACTGCTGCTGCACCAGGCCGAAGCCGGCGATCGAGCCGGCAAACAACGACACGGTGGCGATGATGGTCAGCCAGTGATGGCGCACCGAGCCGACAAGCACGCGCCGGAACAGTGAGGTGAAGCGGCCCGGCTGGTCGTGATGCTTGGTTTTCATCGTCGCCGGCAGGATGGTGACGCCGAGCAGTGGCGCAAACAGCACCGCCACGATCCATGACACCAGCAGCGAAACGGCGATGACCACGAACAGGGTGAAGGTATATTCGCCGGCGGCGCTGTTGTTGAGGCCGATCGGGATGAAGCCGGCGACAGTTACCAGCGTACCGGTCAGCATCGGAAAGGCGGTCGACGTGTAGACATAGGTCGCTGCCTTGCGCAGATTGTCGCCGACCTCCAGCCGCGCCACCATCATCTCGACCGCGATCATCGCGTCGTCGACCAGAAGGCCGAGCGCGATGATCAGCGCACCCAGGGAAATACGCTGCAGCGAAATGCCGAGATAGGCCATGACGGTGAAGGTGATGGCCAGCACCAGCGGGATCGACAGCGCCACGACGAAGCCGGCGCGCATGCCGAGACTGATGAACGACACGGCGAGCACGATGGCGACCGCCTCGAACAGCGCACGCGTAAAGCCCGAGACGGCCTCCTCGACGATGACCGGCTGGTCGGCCACCAGATGCACGCCGACGCCGACCGGCAGGTCGGCCAGCACCTTGTCCATCTCCTTGTGCAGGGCCTCGCCGAATTCGAGCAGGTTGGCGTTGGGTTTCATGCCGATGGCGAGCCCGATCGCGTCCTGGCCGTTGAAACGGAACAGTGCCGTCGGCGGATCGACATAGCCGCGTGTGATCGTCGCTACGTCGCTCAGGCGGAAGAAGCGGTCGTTGACGCGCAGATTGATGGCGCGCAGGCTTTCCTCGGAGGTGAACTGCCCGCCGACACGCACGCTGATGCGCTCCGGCCCGGACTGGATGACGCCGGACGGCGTGATCGCGTTCTGCGCCTGCAGGCTGGCGACGATCGCTTGCTGGTTGAGGCCGAGGGCGGCGATCTGGCGGGTTGAGAATTCGAGATAGATCGCTTCGTCCTGGGCGCCGACCAGGTCGACCTTGCCGGCGTTGGGCACGGTCAGGATCTTTGTTCTGGCATCCTCGACATAGTCGCGCAACTGGCGCGGCGTCAGCCCGTCCGATGTGAAGGCGTAGATGTTGCCATAGACGTCGCCGAAGCGGTCGTTGAAGAACGGGCCCTGCACACCCTGCGGAAACTGTGCCCCGATGTCATTGACCATGTTGCGCACCTGAATCCAGTTCGGCACGACATCGCGTGCCTTGGTGGTGTCCTTCAGGTTGACGAAGATGACGGTCTGGCCGGCCGTGGTGACGGACTTGGTGTAGTCGAGGCTGTCGAGTTCCTCGAGTTTCTTCTCGATCCGGTCGGTCACCTGCTGCACGGTTTCCTTGACCGAGGCGCCCGGCCAGTTGGCCTGGATGATCATCGTCTTGATGGTGAAGTTGGGATCTTCTTCACGGCCGAGATTGAGGTAGGAGAACACGCCAGCCACGACGAAGACCAGCATGAAATACCAGACCATGGAGCGGTGGTTGAGCGCCCAGTCGGAGAGATTGAAGCCTTTCATGAGGCCCCTCCCTCGGGCACTGTCACCTTCTGGCCTTCGCTCAGGCTGTGGACGCCCGCCGTGACAACACGCATGCCGGCCTCCAGCCCCTCGGTCACCGTGAAGGTGCCGCCATTCTTCGACGCGACCTTTATGTCGCGTGCGTTCACGCTCGATGTCTGCGGGTCGACGATCCACACTTTCGCGGAACCGTTCTTTTCGAACAGCGCCGACATGGGCAGTTCGATCGTCGGTGCCACCTTGGTCACGCGGGTCGCCGTCACCGTGGAGCCGAGCCGGAAGGCCTGTGGCGGATCCGTGAGCGTCAACCTGACGCGCCGGGTGCGGGTCGAGCCCTCGGATTGCGGTGCGATCTCGCGCAGCTTAGCCCCGGTCTGGATCGTCGGCAGCGACTGCAGGATGACCTGGAAGGGCGTGCCGGCCGCGAGATCACCGGTCAATTGGTCGGGAATGTCGACCACCGCCTCGCGCAGGTCCGAGCGCGCCACGGTGACGACCGTCTGGCCGGGCGAGACCGTCTGGCCAACTTCGGCGCCGACAGCGGTGACGACACCGTCGAAATCAGAGAACAGCCTGGCATAGCCGAGCTGTTCCTGCGATTTGGCAAGCGAGGCCTTGGCCCGCTCGACACCTGCCTCCGCAGCTTTGCGCGCCTGCTGCGCGGCGTCGAAGACAGCTTGCGTGGCGTTGGCCGAGGCGAGTAACTGGCGCTGCCGTTCCTCGCTGGCGGCGGCGTTGGCGAACTGCGCCTCGGCATTGGACAGTTCCGCCTTGGCCGCCTGGAGCGACAACTCCAGCGCGGTCGGATCGAGTGCCGCTATCGTCGTGCCCTTGCTGACGATGTCGCCGACCTGGACGTCGCGCGAGACGACCCGGCCAAGCAGACGGAAGGCCAGATCGGCGCTGACCTGCGGTTCGACGGATCCGGCAAAACCGAAGACTTGCGTGGTGCGCGGCTCGATCACCATCGACAGCACCGGCCGGATGATCTCGGGCGGCTTTTCCTCCGACCTGGAGCAGGATGCCAGCGCGCCGAGCATGAGCACGCCGAGCAGGATGCGCGGCGTCCGGCTCATTGGCCCGCTCCCGATATCTCGATCGTCTGTCCAGGGCTGAGCAGCTGTCCTCCAGCGGTGACGACGCTCTGGCCTTCGTCCAGTCCCCTGGCGATCACGACCGTGCCCGAATTGAACGCCAGCACTTCGACCGGCGCCATCGTCACCGCCTTGGTCGAGGGATCGACGATCCAGACCGCCGGCTTGCCGCCGCTGGACGTCAGCGCCTGCCAGGGCAGCAGGATCGCCTTCGCCGGCTTGGCGCTTACCGAGCCGATGACGGCTGCTCCCAGCGGCATGCCGGCGGGCGTGTCGGGAATGGCGACCTTGACCCGGATCGAGCCCGAAGCCGGGTCGACCGCAGGCGAGATTTCGCGGACCTTGCCCGTTGCCCTGACCTGCGGATCGGACAACAGCGTGATCGTCACCGCAGGCGATGCCGGTGTCTTGGCGATCAGCGTCTCCTGCACGTTGAACACCGCGTCGCGGTCGCCGTCCTCGGCGACGGTGAAGACGGTTTGCGCGGCTTGCACCACTTGGCCGGTTTCGACTTGGCGGGCGGTGATCACGCCGGCGGCACCGGCCTTGAGCTCGGTGAAGGACAGGTTTTGCTGGGCGTTGGAGAAAGCGCTCTGCGCGGCTTCGACGCTGCCTTGTGCCACCTTCAGGGCCTGGTCCGCGGCGTCATAGTCGCGCCTGGTGGTGAAGCCCTGCGCCAGCAGCGTTTTCTGCCGCTCGAAGGCGGCAACGGACTGGGTCAGTTGCGCCTTGGCTGCATCAAGATCGGCCTGCGCCGAGCGCAGGTCGGATTCCTGCTCCTGCGGGTCGATGCGGGCGAGCACCGTGCCTTGATCGACATGCTGGCCGACATCGACAAACCGTTCGGCGACGCGACCGCCGACCCGGAACGACAGATTGTTCAGCGTACGCGCCGCGATCACCCCGGTCAGCGAAGTCCTTGGCGCATAGTCGGCCATCGCCACCGTTTCGGTGCGCACCATGATCTGCAGTTTCTTGTCCGCCGCTTCCTGCTTCTGACAGCCGGCCAGAAGCAGCGCCGCCGTGCAGGCGAAAAGCGCCGGGGCGGCTGGAAAAGACAAAAGACCGGGAGCTTTGACCGATGGCTGCGAGACGGGCGAAGTCACGTTCCTGCTCATGGGCTCTCCCGACCGCGGGCCGCTCGCTGATCGCGGTGCCTCGCGGCCATCCAGAGGATAGTCGATCCCCGGGAAAAGGAAACCGGTCTCGTACGTGTATCGCCCGACTGGCTAAGCGCCGGGATCTGCCCACCGCAGGCCCAATCGCCTGCCGGTGGTGCCGACTTGAGGAAAACGTGAAATAAGGTCAGAAGACATCTCAACGGCATCAAACAGGACGGGCGCCGGCCCGGTGAGGGATACGATGAAGAATTCAGCCATTTCCGAACGCAAGAACCAATCGATTTCCCGCGGCGTCGGCATGACCACGCAGATTTATGCCGACCGGGCTGAGAATTCGGAAATCTGGGATGTCGAGGGGCGTCGCTATATCGATTTCTCGTCGGGCATCGCCGTCGTCAACACCGGGCATCGCCATCCCAGGGTGATCGAGGCGGTCAAGGCACAGCTCGACCGCTTCACCCACACCTGCCACCAGGTGGTGCCCTATGAGAGCTATGTGCGCCTGGCCGAACGGCTGAACGGCATGCTGCCCGGCAAGTTCGAGAAGAAGACGATCTTCGTCACCACCGGGGCCGAGGCTGTCGAGAACGCCATCAAGATCGCCCGCAATGCCACCGGCCGTCAGGCGGTCATTGCCTTCGCCGGCGGCTTCCATGGCCGCACCTTCATGGGCATGGCGCTGACCGGCAAGGTCGTGCCTTACAAGGTCGGCTTCGGCGCCATGCCGGGCGATGTCTACCATGCGCCGTTTCCTGTGCCGCTGCACGGTGTCTCGGTCGCCGACTCGCTGGCGGCGCTCGACCGGTTGTTCAAGGCCGATGTGGATCCGGCGCGCGTCGCCGCCATCATCATCGAGCCGGTTCAGGGCGAGGGCGGCTTCTACGACGCGCCGCGGGATTTCCTGGTTGCGCTGCGCAAGCTTTGCGACCAGCACGGCATGCTGCTGATCGCCGACGAAGTGCAGACCGGCTTTGCCCGCACCGGCAAGATGTTTGCTATGGATCACCATGAGGTGGCCGCCGACATCACCACCATGGCCAAGAGCCTGGCCGGCGGCTTTCCTCTGGCGGCGGTCACCGGCCGCGCCGAAATCATGGATG